>NZ_JAKUFT010000028.1:0-59678 GCF_022663605.1 Bacillus cereus group sp. BfR-BA-01379 | reverse complement strand
TGTTATGCAAACGAGAATGCAAATTCTTCAATACATTAGGCTCATGCAGCCGATTGGAAGAAGAAACTTGTCAGCGAGTCTCGGTATGACAGAACGAGTATTGCGAAGTGAAGTTCAAGTTTTGAAAGAACAAAACTTAGTTCACGTCGCTTCTTCTGGAATGACTTTGACAGAAGAAGGAACAGCTTTAGTTCTTGCTTTGGAAGACTTTATGAAAGAAATTTCCGGGTTAAAGGTTTTAGAAAAGCAACTTAAGGAAACATTAGACTTGGATGAAGTTTTCGTTGTCCCTGGTGATAGTGATGAATCGCCTTGGGTCAAACTGGAGATGGGCCGTGCTTGTGTGACTTGTATAAAAGACCGTCTGACAGCGAATAATATCGTTGCTGTGGCTGGAGGAACTACGCTAGCTGCTGCTGCGGACATGATGCAGCTTGATTGCAAAGATTTACATATGCTATTTGTCCCAGCACGTGGTGGAATTGGAGAAGGCGTCGAATTAGAAGCCAATACCATTTGTGCCAAGATGGCGCAAAATACGATGAGTAATTATCGCTTATTGTATGTTCCAGACCATGTTAGTAGCGAAGCATATGCGTCTATTGTGACAGAGCCTTCCGTGAAAGAAGTTCTTGAGTTGATTCGATCTTCCAATATCGTCATTCATGGAATAGGTGATGCGTTAACAATGGCACGTCGCAGAAATACTTCAGAAGCAGATTGGTTAAAGATTCAAGCAAGCGAAGCAGTAGGCGAAGCTTTCGGTTACTACTTTAATGAACAAGGAAATGTTGTTCATAAAGTAAGAACAGTTGGTATGCAACTTGAGGATTTACAACATGTATCTCACGTTGTTGCAGTCGCTGGAGGTTCTTCAAAGGCAAAGGCAATACAGGCTGTAATTAAACAAGGGCACACTTCAATTCTAATTACAGATGAAGGTGCAGCAAAACAGTTAACAAAGGGTATTACCCTTTAATATAATCCCCCAAGGAGGAAATTCAAATGACTAAAATTGGTATTAATGGATTTGGACGTATCGGACGTAACGTATTCCGCGCAGCTCTTAACAACTCTGAGGTAGAAGTAGTAGCAATCAACGACTTAACAGATGCTAAAACATTAGCTCACCTTTTAAAATATGACACAGTTCACGGAACTTTAAATGCAGAAGTATCTGCTAACGAAAACAGCATCGTTGTTAACGGTAAAGAAATTAAAGTTATCGCTGAGCGCGACCCAGCTCAATTACCATGGAGCGACTACGGAGTAGAAGTAGTAGTAGAATCTACTGGCCGTTTCACTAAAAAATCAGACGCTGAAAAACACTTAGGTGGATCAGTTAAGAAAGTTATCATCTCAGCTCCAGCTTCTGACGAAGATATCACTGTAGTTATGGGTGTTAACCACGAACAATACGATGCAGCTAACCACAACGTAGTATCTAATGCTTCTTGTACTACAAACTGTCTAGCTCCATTCGCTAAAGTATTAAACGAAAAATTCGGCGTAAAACGCGGAATGATGACAACAATTCACTCTTACACTAACGACCAACAAATCTTAGACTTACCACACAAAGATTTACGTCGTGCTCGTGCAGCAGCTGAAAACATGATCCCAACTTCTACTGGTGCAGCTAAAGCTGTAGCATTAGTATTACCAGAACTTAAAGGTAAATTAAACGGTGGCGCTGTACGTGTTCCAACTGCTAACGTTTCTCTTGTTGACTTAGTTGTTGAACTTGACAAAGAAGTAACAGTTGAAGATGTAAACGCAGCATTCAAAGCAGCAGCTGAAGGCGAATTAAAAGGTATCCTTGGATACAGCGAAGAGCCATTAGTATCTATCGACTATAACGGATGTACTGCTTCTTCTACAATCGATGCATTATCTACAATGGTAATGGAAGGTAACATGGTTAAAGTACTTTCTTGGTACGATAACGAAACTGGTTACTCTAACCGCGTAGTAGACCTAGCAGCATACATGACTTCTAAAGGTCTTTAATTCTTAATTATATAAGTAATAAATGACAAAACGAGGGAGAGGGTTTGTTCCCTCTCTCTCTTCTTTCGTTTTAAAAGCAAATGTGTTAAGCTTTTGAGTGGGTTTTGTCAATCCTAACTAGTAGTCGGAGGGAAATCCAATGAACAAAAAATCAATTCGTGACGTAGATTTAAAAGGTAAGCGTGTATTTTGCCGCGTTGATTTCAACGTACCTATGAAAGAAGGCAAAATTACAGATGAAACTCGTATCCGTGCAGCTCTTCCTACAATTCAATATTTAGTAGAGCAAGGTGCGAAAGTTATTTTAGCAAGTCATTTAGGCCGTCCAAAAGGTCAAGCAGTAGAAGAATTACGTCTTACTCCAGTAGCAGCACGTTTAGGCGAGCTTCTTGGTAAAGATGTTAAAAAAGCAGACGAAGCATTCGGACCAGTTGCACAAGAAATGGTTGCAGCAATGAACGAAGGCGACGTATTAGTTCTTGAAAACGTACGTTTCTATGCGGGCGAAGAAAAGAACGATGCAGAACTTGCGAAAGAATTTGCAGCACTTGCTGATATCTTCGTAAACGATGCATTCGGTGCAGCTCACCGTGCTCACGCTTCTACAGCAGGAATCGCAGACTACCTACCAGCAGTATCTGGTCTATTAATGGAAAAAGAGTTAGATGTACTTGGAAAAGCACTTTCTAATCCAGAACGTCCATTCACAGCTATCATCGGTGGTGCGAAAGTAAAAGATAAAATCGGTGTAATTCGTCATCTATTAGACAAAGTAGATAACTTAATCATCGGTGGCGGACTTGCTTACACATTCGTTAAAGCTTTAGGTCATGAAATTGGTCTATCTCTATGTGAAGACGACAAGATCGAACTAGCTAAAGAATTTATGCAACTTGCAAAAGAAAAAGGCGTAAACTTCTACATGCCAGTTGATGTTGTAATCACAGAGGAATTCTCTGAAACTGCAACAACTCAAATCGTAGGTATCGACTCTATCCCTTCTACTTGGGAAGGCGTGGACATCGGTCCTAAAACACGTGAAATTTATGCAGATGTAATTAAAAATTCTAAGCTTGTTGTATGGAATGGACCAATGGGTGTATTCGAAATGACTCCATTCGCAGAAGGTACAAAAGCAGTAGGACAAGCATTAGCAGATGCAGAAGATACATACTCTGTTATCGGCGGTGGTGACTCTGCAGCAGCTGTTGAAAAATTCGGTATGGCTGATAAAATGAGCCACATTTCTACTGGCGGCGGTGCGTCATTAGAATTCATGGAAGGTAAAGAGCTTCCAGGTGTAGTTTGTCTTAACGACAAATAAGTAGCAGCCAAAGAAAAAGGACGGTGCAAAGCATGCGTAAACCAATTATCGCAGGTAACTGGAAAATGAATAAAACTCTATCTGAAGCAGTTAGCTTCGTAGAGGAAGTTAAAGGTCAAATCCCAGCAGCTTCAGCTGTTGATGCAGTAGTTTGCTCTCCAGCTCTATTCTTAGAGCGTTTAGTAGCAGCGACTGAAGGAACTGACTTACAAGTAGGTGCACAAAATATGCACTTCGAAAAAAATGGTGCATTCACTGGCGAAATTAGCCCAGTAGCACTTAGCGACTTAAAAGTAGGCTACGTAGTACTTGGCCACTCTGAGCGTCGTGAAATGTTTGCTGAAACAGACGAGTCAGTAAACAAAAAGACTCTTGCAGCATTTGAACATGGTTTAACACCAATCGTATGTTGTGGTGAGACTTTAGAAGAGCGCGAAAGCGGAAAAACATTTGATCTAGTAGCAGGTCAAGTGACAAAAGCACTTGCAGGTTTAACAGAAGAGCAAGTTAAAGCAACTGTTATCGCTTATGAGCCAATCTGGGCTATCGGTACAGGTAAATCTTCTTCTTCTGCAGATGCAAACGAAGTATGTGCGCACATCCGTAAAGTTGTTGCAGAAGCTGTTTCTCCAGAAGCTGCAGAAGCTGTTCGTATTCAATACGGCGGTAGCGTAAAACCAGAAAACATTAAAGAGTATATGGCACAATCTGACATCGACGGCGCTTTAGTTGGCGGTGCTAGCTTAGAGCCTGCTTCGTTCTTAGGTCTTCTGGGGGCGGTAAAATGAGAAAGCCAACAGCTTTAATCATTCTTGATGGTTTCGGACTACGTGAAGAAACTCACGGGAATGCTGTAGCACAAGCTAAGAAACCTAATTTTGATGGTTACTGGAACAAATTCCCTCACACAACGCTTACAGCTTGTGGCGAGGAAGTGGGTCTTCCAGAAGGCCAAATGGGTAACTCTGAGGTTGGTCACTTAAATATCGGTGCTGGCCGCATTGTATATCAAAGCTTAACACGCGTAAACGTTGCAATTCGTGAAGGCGAGTTCGATCAGAACGAAACGTTCCAAAATGCAATTAAAAGCGTAAAAGAAAAAGGTACTGCTCTTCATTTATTCGGTTTACTTTCTGATGGTGGTGTGCACAGTCACATGAACCATATGTTTGCTCTTCTTCGCTTAGCAGCAAAAGAAGGCGTGGAGAAAGTTTATATCCATGCATTCCTAGATGGCCGCGATGTTGGACCACAAACAGCAAAAGGTTATATCGATGCAACAAATGAAGTGATTAAAGAAACAGGAGTAGGACAATTCGCGACTATCTCTGGTCGTTATTACTCTATGGACCGTGACAAGCGTTGGGATCGCGTAGAAAAATGTTACAGTGCTATGGTGAATGGTGAAGGCCCTACTTATAAATCAGCAGAAGAGTGTGTAGAAGACTCTTATGCAAATGGTATCTACGATGAATTCGTATTGCCGTCTGTAATTGTTAACGAAGATAACACGCCAGTTGCAACAATCAATGATGATGATGCAGTTATCTTCTATAACTTCCGTCCAGACCGTGCAATTCAAATTGCTCGTGTATTTACAAACGAAGACTTCCGTGAGTTCGATCGTGGTGAAAAAGTACCTCGCATTCCTGAATTCGTTTGTATGACACATTTCAGTGAAACTGTAGATGGTTACGTGGCATTCAAGCCAATGAACCTTGATAACACATTAGGTGAAGTTGTTGCGCAAGCGGGATTAAAGCAACTTCGCATCGCGGAAACTGAAAAGTATCCGCACGTTACATTCTTCTTTAGCGGTGGTCGTGAGGCTGAATTCCCAGGAGAAGAGCGTATCTTAATTAACTCACCGAAGGTTGCAACGTATGACTTGAAACCTGAAATGAGCATTTACGAAGTAACGGACGCTTTAGTAAATGAAATCGAAAATGATAAACATGATGTTATCATTCTTAACTTTGCGAACTGTGATATGGTTGGCCATTCTGGGATGATGGAACCAACAATTAAAGCAGTAGAAGCAACTGACGAATGTTTAGGAAAAGTTGTAGAAGCGATTCTTGCAAAAGATGGTGTAGCACTTATTACTGCTGACCATGGTAATGCTGATCAGGAGTTAACTGCTGATGGTGGACCAATGACAGCTCATACAACTAACCCGGTTCCTTTCATCGTTACAAAAAATGACGTAGAGCTTCGTGAAGGTGGTATTTTAGGAGATATTGCCCCAACAATGCTTACACTTTTAAATGTGGAACAACCGAAAGAAATGACAGGTAAAACAATTATTAAATAATTTGCTTATATAAAAAGGAGAGAATTTATTATGTCAACAATTATTGATGTTTATGCTCGCGAAGTCCTTGACTCTCGTGGTAACCCAACTGTAGAAGTAGAAGTTTACACAGAAAGCGGCGCTTTCGGACGCGCTATCGTACCAAGTGGTGCATCTACTGGTGAGCACGAAGCAGTAGAATTACGTGACGGTGACAAATCTCGTTACCTTGGTAAAGGTGTTATTAACGCAGTAAACAACGTTAACGAAGCAATCGCTCCAGAAATCGTTGGTTTCGATGTAACTGACCAAGCTGGTATCGACCGTGCTATGATCGAATTAGATGGCACTCCAAACAAAGGTAAACTAGGCGCTAACGCTATCCTTGGTGTATCTATGGCAGTAGCTCACGCAGCAGCTGACTTCGTAGGTCTTCCATTATACCGTTACCTTGGTGGATTCAATGCAAAACAATTACCAACTCCAATGATGAACATCATCAACGGTGGTTCTCACGCTGATAACAACGTAGACTTCCAAGAGTTCATGATCTTACCAGTTGGTGCTCCAACATTCAAAGAATCAATCCGTATGGGTGCTGAAGTATTCCATGCACTTAAAGCTGTATTACATGACAAAGGTCTTAACACTGCAGTAGGTGACGAAGGTGGATTCGCTCCGAACCTTGGTTCTAACCGTGAAGCATTAGAAGTAATCATCGAAGCTATCGAAAAAGCTGGTTACAAAGCTGGCGAGAACGTATTCTTAGGAATGGACGTTGCTTCTTCTGAGTTCTACAACAAAGAAACTGGTAAATATGACCTTGCAGGCGAAGGCCGTACTGGCTTAACTTCTGCAGAAATGGTTGATTTCTACGAAGAGCTTTGCAAAGACTTCCCAATCATCTCTATCGAAGATGGTTTAGACGAAAACGACTGGGATGGTCACAAATTATTAACTGAGCGTATCGGTGATAAAGTACAATTAGTTGGTGACGACTTATTCGTAACTAACACACAAAAACTTGCTGAAGGTATCGAAAAAGGTATCTCTAACTCAATCTTAATTAAAGTTAACCAAATCGGTACTTTAACTGAGACTTTCGAAGCTATCGAAATGGCTAAACGTGCTGGTTACACAGCAGTTGTATCTCACCGTTCTGGTGAAACTGAAGATGCTACAATCGCTGACATCGCAGTTGCAACTAACGCTGGCCAAATCAAAACTGGTTCTATGAGCCGTACTGACCGTATTGCTAAGTACAACCAATTATTACGCATCGAAGACGAACTAGGCGAAATCGCTGTTTACGATGGTATCAAATCTTTCTACAACATCAAACGATAATTGTAGAAAATAACGACAGACCGTGAGAAATCACGGTCTGTTTTTTTATGCTTAAAATTGCTCATCCGTCATAAGTGACATGAAATGTTTAAAGAAACGGTTATAATCAAAATCAATTGCAATTTGATGACTCGGCCAATCGGTAAATGGTTTAGATTCTCCTAAAGAGCGAAATTCTCCAATGCTTGCTCCTTGTGCATAGGATTCCGTCATGACAACGATAGGTGATTTGTGATACGTAAACATAGAGTTATCAAGTAAAGCGAGTATTGGCATTGTGTCATGAAAGGGGCTTCCTTTTAAATCTGGTAAGGCATTTTTATAATATCCGTAGTAATAATGATCAAATAACGGTTTGACAAGTGGGGCTTTTCCTTTTGCTTCGATGTATTCAGCCATTTCTGGTGTAATGACGGAATATTGAGTGACGTTTAACGGGTATATATACATGTTAGCTGTGGATTGAAGGACTATATTAGCGGCAGTAGGATCGCCATAAAAGTTTGCTTCGGAAATAGGTGTCACATTACCAGGATGTAAAAAGGCACCGCCCATTACATAGTAAGATTTAATTTGCTTCATTAGCTGTTTACATAGGATGAATAAAATGGCGAGTGAGGTAAGTCTTCCTAAACTTACAATGATTAATTCATCTTTATGTTGCTCAATAAGAGGGATAACTTCAAAAAAATTCTCCATTTCTCCGTTAGTGACATTCTCCTTTGGAATAATTGGCCCGAGCCCTTGTTTCCCGTGTACATTCGTAAAGAAAGCAGGAGGGGCACCAGTAAGCGGTTGCTCTGAACCACCAAATACTTTAATATTTCTATTTTTTGTTTCGTGCTTAAGAAAATGAGCATTTTGTACGGCCATTTCTTTTGGAACATTGCCGTAATCAGCAACAATGCCGATGATTTCTATTTCATTGATAAAGAATGCTAAGAGGAGGGCCATCGCATCATCAATCCCAGGATCACAAAAAATAAGAACTTTTTTGGGCATATGTTCACCACCTATCTTATTCATATATATGTAAGCTTAAGGATAAAAAGATTATTTTATTGAAATAACAACCTTATAAATTCAGAAAATAAAAACTTCTTATATTAGGTCAAGGTTTTTGACTTAATTTCTACGCAGAAATCCAGTCATATCAAGGTTGTAAGCGTCTAACATAGGCTGTTTTTGCTGTCAAGGTGATAAATTGCAGCTTTTTACAATTTATACTATGATAAAGATATTAAGAGAAGATCGTATAAACATGAGGGATGATGAACATGAAATTTACAAAGATTCTTGTCCAAATTGCTGCTCTTTACGTCTTTTATATGGTTGGAACTTGGGTGCAAGAAATGTTAAATATCCCCATTCCAGGAAGTTTGATTGGGATGTTCCTCTTACTTGTTTTACTTAGCCTAAAAGTTCTTCCAGTGAAATGGTTCGATTTAGGAGCAGAAACACTCGTTGCTATTATGCCGTTTTTATTAATTCCGCCAACGCTTGGCCTAATGAATTACGGTGCTTTTTTTATGAGTAAAGGAATTTCTCTTTTCATTACAATTGTAGCGAGTACATTTTTAATTATTATTGTCGCAGGACATACAGGACAATATCTTGCGAATAGAAAGGAAAGAGAGTCGCGATGAGCCAAATATTAATCGGAATTGGTTGGGTTCTTTTTACGGTGCTATTATACCAATTATCTAAAAAAATCTATAAATTATTTCCAACACCATTCACCATTCCAATGCTTGTAGCAACAGGATTAATGGCTTTCTTATTTATCATGCTTGATATACCATATCAACATTATATGGAAAGTGGTGGCGGCTGGATTGCCAAACTGCTCGGACCCGGTGTTGTAGCATTTGCAATTCCTCTTTATAAACAACGTCACGTTCTTCAAAAGTATGTTGTACCGATTGCTGGTGGCGTATTAGTAGGTACAACAGTTGCCATTGCGAGTGATTTTGCCATTGCAACACTTATGGGAACGGATAAAAGCTTAATTTTATCTTCTTTACCAAAATCGGTGACAATGCCAGTTGCAATGAGTGTTTCAGAGCAAGTTGGTGGTGTACCGTCATTAACAGCAGCTTTTGTTGTTATCGCAGGTATTACTGGAACGATTACCGGCCCGCTTTTATTAAAATGGAGCCGCGTTACAAACTCAGTTGGTAAAGGTATCGGATTTGGATGTGCTTCTCATATTATGGGTGTCATGAGAGCGATGAAAAATAATGAACATGAAGGTGTTATTGGATCGGTAACAATGACATTAACAGCAATTTTGACATGTTTGCTCGGGCCGTTATTTGCAATGATGTTTATGTAATAGAAGAAAAGCGAGAGCGACTCTATAGCTCTCGCTTTTCTATAGAATTTATGCTACAGTTAAAATAACTGAATCTTTGTAGGAGGTACGCCAAGTGCATACGTTATTATCCGTTTTACTTATTATTGTATCGATTTTAATGATTGTTATGGTACTTATGCAGTCTAGTAATAGCTCAGGCCTTTCAGGTGCAATTTCAGGCGGTGCAGAGCAATTATTTGGTAAGCAAAAAGCACGTGGAATTGAAGCAGTATTAAACCGTATTACAATTGTTTTAGCCGTTCTATTCTTCGTATTAACAATTGCTGTTACGTACTTAAATTTATAGAATTGAAAGAAGAAGCGTTAGTAAGTTGTACTAATGGTTCTTCTTTTTTTATTTTGCCATTTGAAAGATGTTTCTAATTAGATTATAGAAATATAAATATGGTACACTAAGATATAGAAAGAATACGACTAGATTACAGAAGAGAAAGAGGAGAAGTACATGATGAAATTAGCATCTCCGAAACCATTTACATTTGAGGGTGGAGACCGCGCTGTTTTATTACTACATGGTTTCACAGGAAACTCAGCTGATGTACGTATGTTAGGGCGTTTCTTAGAAAAGAAAGGCTACACTTGTCATGCACCAATTTTTAAAGGGCACGGTGTACCACCAGAAGAGCTTGTTCATACAGGTCCTGAAGATTGGTGGCAAGACGTAATGGAGGCATATCAGCTTTTAAAAGATAAAGGCTTTGAGAAAATTGCTGTTGCTGGACTATCACTTGGCGGCGTATTTTCTTTAAAATTAGGTTATACAGTACCGGTTTTAGGTGTAGTACCAATGTGTGCACCAATGTATATTAAGAGTGAAGAAACGATGTACCAAGGTATATTGGCATACGCCCGCGAATATAAAAAACGTGAGCAAAAATCACCAGAGCAAATCGAACAAGAAATGTTGGAATTCCAACAGACACCGATGAATACATTAAAAGCATTACAACAATTAATTGCTGACGTACGTAACAATGTGGATATGATTTATGCACCAACATTTGTTGTACAAGCACGTCATGATGAAATGATTAATACAGATAGTGCTAACATTATTTATAACGGTGTAGAATCTACGTTAAAAGAAATTAAATGGTATGAAGACTCTACGCATGTCATTACACTTGATAAGCAACGTGACGAGCTACATGAGGATGTATATAACTTCTTGGAGCAACTAGATTGGTAAGATCTAGTTGCCTCTTTTTTTCATAAGGGAATTTTTTATGGAAGCTGTAAAAAAATCATTGGGAGATGATTGAAGTTTCGCTTTATACATCCCCCATCTTTCGGATACACTAAATAATATAAGGGTTTAAAGGAGGTATTTCTGCTTGGAAGAAATCATACAAGAACATATTGATAAGTTGTTATTATTTATGAGAGAAGAAGCGTATAAACCGCTAACGATACAAGAGTTAGAAGAGGCATTTGGAATTGAAGGTTCTGAGGGCTTTAAAGATTTTGTAAAGGCACTTGTAACGATGGAAGAGAAGGGACTTGTTATTCGTACACGTAGCAACCGTTACGGTCTTCCTGAAAAGATGAATTTAGTACGTGGTAAGTTAATTGGTCATGCACGTGGCTTTGCATTCGTTGTACCAGACGAGAAGAAAACGGGAGACGATGATCTTTTTATCCCGCCTACAGAGTTAAACGGTGCACTTCATGGCGATACAGTATTAGCACGTGTTAGCGCACAATCAAGTGGATCACGCCAAGAAGGTTCAATTGTACGTATTTTAGAGCGCGGCACGAAAGAACTAGTTGGTACATACACAGAATCGAAAAACTTTGGATTTGTTATACCTGACAATAAGCGCTGGACGAGTGATATCTTTATCTTGAAAAGTGCATCAATGGGAGCTGTAGAAGGCCATAAAGTAGTTGTAAAAATTACGAGCTATCCAGAGAACCGTTTAAGTGCAGAAGGTGAAGTAATTCAAATTCTAGGTCATAAAAATGATCCAGGAGTAGATATTTTATCTGTCATTCATAAACATCATTTACCTTTAGCATTCCCTGAAGAAGTGATGGAGCATGCGAACAGTGTACCAGAAACGATTTCAGAAGAAGATTTAAAAGATCGTCGTGACCTGCGTGACCAAATGATCGTAACGATTGACGGTGCAGACGCGAAAGATTTAGATGACGCTGTTACAGTAACGAAGCTTGAGAACGGTAATTACAAGCTTGGCGTTCATATTGCGGATGTAAGTCATTACGTTCAAGAAGGTTCGCCAATTGATGTAGAAGCAGCGGAAAGAGCGACGAGTGTATATCTTGTTGACCGTGTAATTCCGATGATTCCGCATCGTCTATCTAACGGTATTTGTTCGTTAAACCCGAAAGTAGACCGTCTGACGTTATCTTGTGAAATGGAAATCAACAACTTAGGTGACGTTGTAAAGCACGAGATTTTCCAAAGTGTGATTAAAACGACAGAGCGTATGACGTATGCTGACGTAAGAAGCATTTTAGAAGATGAGGACGAAGATTTAATCAAACGCTATGAGCCGCTCGTACCGATGTTTAAAGAGATGGGGCAATTAGCGCAAATTCTACGCGAAAAACGTATGCGCCGCGGTGCAATCGACTTTGACTTTAAAGAAGCGAAAGTATTAGTAGATGAAGAAGGAAAACCGACAGATGTTGTCATGCGTGATCGTTCTGTATCAGAGAAGTTAATTGAAGAATTTATGCTTGTTGCGAACGAAACAGTAGCAGAGCACTTCCACTGGATGAACGTACCATTCATGTACCGTGTCCATGAAGATCCGAAAGAAGATAAGCTGGAACGTTTCTTCGAGTTTGTAACGAACTTCGGATATGCAGTGAAAGGACGTGCGAATGAAATACATCCTCGTGCGCTCCAACAAATTCTTGAAATGGTTCAAGGACAGCCGGAAGAAGTAGTTATTTCAACAGTAATGCTTCGTTCAATGAAGCAAGCACGTTACGATGCGGATAGCTTAGGACATTTCGGTTTATCAACTGAGTTCTACACACATTTCACATCACCAATTCGTCGTTACCCAGATACGATCGTTCATAGATTAATTCGTGAATACATCATTAACGGTAAAGTCGACCATGAAACACAAGCAAAATGGCGCGAAAACTTACCTGAGATTGCAGAGCATTCTTCTAATATGGAACGCCGTGCTGTTGAAGCAGAACGTGAAACAGACGAAATGAAAAAAGCAGAGTATATGGTTGATAAGGTCGGCGAAGAGTATGACGGTATGATTAGCTCTGTAACAAACTTCGGTTTATTCGTAGAGCTTCCAAATACAATTGAAGGTCTTGTACACGTTAGCTACTTAACGGATGATTACTACCGTTATGACGAGAAACATTTCGCAATGATCGGAGAACGTACAGGTAACGTATTCCGCATCGGAGACGAAATTACAATTCGTGTTATTAACGTAAACAAAGACGAGCGTGCAATCGACTTTGAAATCGTTGGCATGAAAGGTACACCTCGTCGTAAGTTCAAAGATCGCCCAGTCGTTATCGAACAGCCAAGAACAGGCAGAAAGAAACGCGGTGGACGTAGCGAGCGCAGTAATGAGCGCGGCGGCGAACGTGGCACAGGTAGAAAATTTGACCGTGGTGGCAAAGGAAAAGGAACAGGCACAGGAAAAGGAAGAGGATCCGCTTCTGCGTCAGCATCCGCTAGCCAACCAGGGAAAAAAGATGGTAACGGCAAGAAGAAAAAAGCATTCTTCGAAAACGTACCAGGATTCAAGAAGAAAAAGAAAAAGCGTAAGTAAGAAAAGGAGGGCTTCGCTTTGATGAAAAGCGGGGCTTTTTCTTTTTTATTGGTGGCTTGAGAGCGAGCCGCTTTCGCTTTTTAATGTAATCCAGCTACAGTGGCTAGAATCCATTGGCCATTTCACGCCCTCGGACGAAGCAAAAAGCGCTTCTCTGTCGGGAGTTCCAATGTCCAAGGATTCTGAGCGAGCCACTTTCGCTTTTTATTAACATTTGTTACAATGGTAAAAATAGAGGAGGGACGTTATATGCCAAAGGGTACAGGTAAGGTTATTGCACAGAATAAAAAGGCATTTCATGATTATTTCATCGAAGAAACATACGAGGCAGGGCTTGTCCTTCAAGGAACGGAAATTAAGTCGATTCGTGCTGGACGCGTGAACTTGAAAGATGCATTTGCTCGTGTACATAATGGTGAAGTATGGGTTCATAATATGCATATTAGTACATATGAGCAAGGGAATCGTTTCAATCATGATCCACTTCGTACAAGAAAGTTACTTCTTCATAAAAAAGAAATTGAGAAGTTAACGGGTGCTTCAAAAGAAACAGGCTATGCATTAGTTCCAGTTAGAATTTATTTAAAAAATGGATTCGCGAAAATGGCACTTGGTTTAGCAAAAGGTAAAAAGCAATATGATAAGCGTAACGATTTAAAAGAGAAAGAAGCTAAACGTGAAATTGCACGCGCGTTCCGTGATCGTCAAAAGATGTAATACAGATATTTACATTTGTAAAACGGCGCGCGTATGATATAATAACTTATGTAAGATTGTTGCACATTGAAAAACAGCTCTTAGTAGCTATCACGATATTTTCTTCGTATGCTCCATTTTTATCATGGGGACGTTACGGATTCGACAGGGATAGTTCGAGCTTAGGTTGCGAGTCGAGGGGATCGGCCTCGTTAAAACGTCAAAGCCTATAATTGGCAAACAAAACAATCTTTCTTTAGCTGCTTAATTGCACTAAAGGTTCCTCCCTCCATCGTCCATGTGGTAGGGTAAGGGACTCAAACTAAGTGGACTACGCCGGAGTTCGCCGTCTGAGGGCGAAGGAAGAGAACAATCAGACTAGCAACTTGGAAGCCTGTCGATAGGCTGAAGAGTTCGCGAAATGCTAATATATCGACTACACTCGTAGAAGCTTAAGTGCCGATATTTTTGGACGTGGGTTCGACTCCCACCGTCTCCACCAATACATAACTGTTTGGTGGTTTTTTATTTTTGTAATTTAAACCATAAGTTGGCCATTTTGGACAATTTATGGTTTTATTTATATTAGGTCAGTTTATGGTTTATTGGTTCTGTTTTGGAAATATTTCTATTTATAAATTTCTGAAATATATAAACTTTCTGAGAGTAAGTAAAGATAATGGGAGGAGTTATAAATATGATTCTAGGAGAAATAACAGGAACAGATTGGGCATTTATTGCTACATTTTTTGTTACAGCTTGCGCGGGTATAATGGCACAATATGCTTCCCACCATTTCACAAAAAAGCGAGAAGAGGAAAAATCTTTAAAAGAATGTTATCAAAATCTATATTCCCCAATTTTATATGAAGTAACAAAGTACATAGATATAGAAACCGTGTATAAGGGAGATATGTTAAAGGATAAATTTAAAAAGGAAACAGTTTTTGAAGGAATCTAAAAACATATTCAATTAAATTTAAAATATGCCCCAATTGAATTAATTCGTGCGTATGATGCGGTGAGAAGAAGCGAAATATACGAAGATTTTAAAGGTGATGAAGAAGCACTTACAAAAGCGGATTTATGTTTTACTTTTTTAGAGGAATTAAATTTTTTAAACGTGAAGCTGGATATGAACTATAGTTATGAGGAGATTTTAAAATATAGAATTTATTATAGTCTTTGGATTTTTGTATATGAGTACTCTGATTTCAATTTAGCTAATAATGTATTAAAGCATAAATGGACGTTTAATCAAGAAGAGTTCACTGAAGAACTAGTGGTGGAGATTGTTCAATTAATAAAGAAGGATAAATCTGAAAGAGTTTCAACAATGAAGTATTTCATAAATAATCTTTTAGTTCGTATAATTGCAGAAAAAAATAAAGATGCATTCCAACCTACTGAAGATTTGCATCAATTGTTACTTGAATTTATTAAAATGGAATTGAATTCTGATTTGGTACAGTCTTGGAATCAAGAATTAAAATTATAAAAAATAAACAAAATTGGTTATAAAGAGAAGTATAAGGTATCTTTCTCTTTTTAGTGTATTTAATAGGTATGTTTATATCAAAAAGATGGTATGTGTGGGTAGGAATTCGTTATTGAATGGAGCATAGAATAAAAAGATACTTTCATATAGAAGGTATCTAATTTTTAACTAGACAGAAAAGAGACCGTAATTGGTACGGCCTCAAAGTGTTATGTATTATATTGAAAATTAATTTGAATTTCAAATTTTTGATTTGATGAATTCCAAATTTTTATCCACCATCCATCAACAGGAATGTCGTCGTAACCATCAGAATATCTTTGGCCATCAAATTTTTCAACCAATGAAAAGCTGTAAGCATGGTCTTTCTGTAATATAATATTTCTAACATCTCGACGATTATTTTTGTTAACATTCATTGTATATTCTCTAAGTGCTTCATGATTGTAGTTGGAGAAAAGGTTACTCCCATATACATTATCTTCGATTTTTAAAAAAGTAACTGAGTTATTTTTCTTCATCATACCCCCAAAAACTTCGGCATGGTTTTTATTTTTAAAAATAATTTTTTTAATTCCATTAGTTGAGTTTCGAGCAATAACTGTTAAATCTATATGAATTTGACGTTGCGTTTTGTCATTATGGAGAAAATATCTCCATGATGCATTATCGTAGTAAACATCTTAGCTAGGAGTAGGATCCTTTTTAAAAAATACATTATATAACTTTTGATCCACCGAGTCATCGTTCAATTATGATGGTTTTACGAGAATATGTAAGAAGAAATTTTCGATTACCCCATAACATTGTAGTTGATGGTGGAAAAGAATTTCATAGCTTATATTTTGATGTATTATGTGCTCAAAATAGGATAATAAAAAAGATAAGACCACCGGCTAAAGCTAGATTTGGAAGTGTTATAGAACGTTTATTTGGAACAACTAACTCTTCTTTCATACACAATTTGCAAGGAAATACCTAGCTGACAAAAGAGGTAAGGGTTGTTACCAAGAGTACAAATCCGAAAAATTCTGCAATCTGGACGTTAGAAAAGTTAAATACTTTGTTTTATGAGTGGATTGAGCACTATGAAAATACGATACATGCTGGATTAGGAACAACACCTGAAAAACAGTTTGAGCTAGGAATTGCATTGGGAGGAGAGAGAGAAATGAATTTTATTTCATATGATCAAACTTTCATCTTATCAACTCTGCCATCTACAACTAGAGGAAAAGGTTTAGTTCAGCCAGGTAAAGGAGTTGTGTTTAATAATGTTTGGTATTGGAATGAAGAATTTAAAAATCCAAAAACGGAAAAAACAAAGGTTGATTTAAAGTATGATCCTTTTAACGTTGGAATCTTATATGCATATGTAAATAAGAGGTGGATTAAATGCATATCAGAATACCATTATCTTCTTGATGGGAAAACACATAAACAGCTGCAATGTATTACGGAAGAAATTAGATATAAATTAAATATTAAAGGAAGAGTAAATTTGAAACACATAGCAAGTTTTATAACAACAATTGAAAATCATGAGAAAGTAATGAATCAAGCTTTAATAGAGAAAGAAAACCGAAAATCTCGTATTACTTTTGAAGAAATTGGATTGGAAGAGAATATAGCTTCTCAAAAATCCAATTTTGATTCAAGAAAAATTGATGTGAATAATATTCCAAACTTCAAAGTCATTGAAGACTAAAAATATTAATGAAGAGGGGTGGGGAATTTGGTTGAAAATATGTTACCTACAGGGAAACAAACTTTAGAAGAGAAAGTAAATAAGTTTAAAAGAGTAAAGATAATCCATCCTAAAATGAATCAAGTAATGTCGGAACTTAAATCATTGATAGAGAAACCTTCTGGTAATGAAATTATTATGGTTTTGGGACCATCAGGTGTTGGGAAATCAACGCTTATAGAGGAATTAAAAAAAGAAATTATAAATAACTTATTTGATGAATTAGAGAAGGAGAGGTCTATTCTTCCTTTTGTATCTATAGAACTTATATCTCCTGATAGTGGTATTTTTAATTGGAAGGACTTTTATGTAAGAGTACTGCGAGCTATGGAAGAGCCATTAATTGAAAAGAAAATTATATATGAAAATAATAGCGAACCAAAAAAGAGGGATAAGGTAACAGTGGGACAGGGGCATTATTTAACTTCTCCGGCGCTAAGAAGGTCATTAGAAAATGCTTTTTATTATCGGAAACCAAAAGTGTTTATTGTCGATGAAGCTCAGCATTTTACTAAAGTGCCATCAGCAAGAAAGTATTTGGATCAGCTAGATTCACTTAAATCATTATCTAATCTAACAAAAGTTCCACAATTACTAGTTGGTACATACGAACTTAAGAACCTTGTAAATTTAAATGGGCAACTAGCGAGAAGAACCTTTGACATACATTTCCCTAGGTATGACATATCTAACAAACAAGATTTCATCAATTATTTAGGTGTTATTAAAGGTCTTTTTGAATATCTTCCTATAGAAACATCATCTTCATTATTGGAAAATTGGGATTATTTATATGAAAGAACAGTAGGATGTGTAGGGATATTAAAGGATTGGTTAACAAGAGCGCTGAGGTTAGCTTTAGAAAATAATGAGAAGTCATTAAAAATTCAACATCTTAGAAATACGGCTCTTTCTATAAATAAGGTATCTAAACTTGTTGATGAACTTTCACAGGGAGAGGCTTGTTTCATAGAGAATTCAGATAAGATATTGGATGTAAGGATAAAGTTAGGCCTTGATAATGAAAATGTAAATCAAAAGGGTAATTCAAAGAAAAAGAATGTTGGTATTAGAAATCCTAAAAGAGATAAAGTAGGCGGAATGAAGGATGAATAATATTAAAATATTTGAAGAAAAACAAGCTGTTTATTCATTGTCGAAAAGGAGTGAGTTTTATGCCTTGGAACCTATAGGAATTGGAACAGATAGGGTAGAAGGGCTAGTAAGTTATTTAAGAAGGTTAGCGGATGCTCATAATGTAACATTACATGCCTTAGTTTCTTATATAATTAAATTACATCCAAATCAATCAGTACATCTAAATTCTACCTATTATCCGATATTGAGGAATGGTATGAGTAAAACGATGGGGCTCGTTGTAGAATCGCTGGAAGAACTAAGGTTAATTACTAACCCAAAAAATATGACAATGTTACCATGGAAAATGTAATGAGTTATTCAAATTTATTTACAAAAGAAAAAAAATGGTGTCCGATTTGTTTAGAGGAATGGAAAAATAATGGAATAAAGTGTTATGAGCCATTAGTATGGGGAATAAATTTATTAAATATTTGTTCTCAGCACAATGTAAAGTTACATCAGTTTTGTTCAAATGTAGAATGTAAGGCTTCTCAGTCGTCACGTCATGAAAAACTACCAATAGAATATTGTCAAATTTGTAATCAATGGCTTGGTATTAATAAAAATTTAGAATTAAAATTTGTTAACAAGGATATAGAAGAATGGAATGTATGGGTTGCTGATAACTTAGGAGAAATGGTAATTAAAATTTCTGATCTAAAAATACCTAAAAATAATCAAGTATATGGCATTATAGATAAGTGGATACAGGATTTTTTTCAAGGAGATAGAAGGCGTTTTTGTTATGAAATACAAATTGACAATAGTAGGCTTCAGTTAATTGAACGCGGAAACTATAGATTATCATTAAACTCTCTTTTATTATTAAGTTATCGGACAAAATTAAAATTAAATGATTTATTCTATTATGGTATAGAATCTTAAAAAGGCTAATTTTTTGTTCGTTTTGTGTAGAATGACAATAAAGTTGTTTAATTCACAACATAGTCATTTAAAAAATAATAAAGTTATTTAAAAATCTTTCTTTCAAGCGGTCAAAAGGTATTTTCAACTTAGTACAGAACTATATCATAGTAGGTTGACATAAAATAGGTTGGATAAAATCGATATGAATAGGGAGAAAAATACCGATGGATTGCTTAGTTGCAAAGGGTAGTATTTATTATGAAATCGTAGGGGATGGCTTTCCAATATTAATAATGCATTCAATGGGTACAGACCATAAATCTATGAAAGCCTGGATAGAGCCAATTTTTGATAAGATTCAGGGTTTTCAAAGGATATATATAGATTTACCTGCTCACGGTCGAAGTTTAATTGACGAAAATTTCAACTCTTCAGATGATATGCTTTTAAATATTTTGAACTTTATTGATATGACAATTCCTAACCAAGCATTTTCTCTTATTGGTTTTTCATTTGGAGGATATTTGGCACAAGGTGTTTTGCACCATAGACATAAAAATGTAAAGAGTATTTGTTTGTTGGCTACTTCACTTCATTTGAAAGATAGGGATCTTCCTAAAAAAATAGTTGTTACAAAAGATGAAGATTTATTAACAGAATTGGATTCTGATATAAGAATGGCTTTTGAAACATTGATGAATTATCAAAATAAAGAGAACCTTAACTACTTTTTAAACGAAATCCAACCTGGACGATTATTAGCTAATAAAAATTTTTTAATGTCAAATTGGAGAGAGAAAGGGTATTTTCTTTCTGAAGAACCGCTTAATGATGTAGGTACACTTACACAACCTGTACTCATTATTCTAGGGAAACAAGATTCAATCTGTGGTTATAAAGATCATCTTTTTCTTCTAGAAAAATTTCCGAATGCTACGTTTTCCATTTTAGATGGTGCTGGTCACATGCTTCAAATAGAAAAACGTAAAATAGTACAAGAACTAATCAAAGACTGGCTAATTAGGAGCAATTCGGTTTGCGAATCAAGCAAGTAAATACAATCGATAACTTTTTTAGCCAAATTTCCATATCTGTTGCTTGTCAGTTCATTTTGTTGTTCTTCAACTAACAGGTGCTTTAGCTTAATAAGGATTAAATAACTTTATTATTGATTTTTGGGTGCAAATGCAATTAAATGGATAGAAATTAAACAACTTTAAAGAGCCTTAGTACAATAAAATGTGCAAGGCTTTTATATATTTCATAACAAAATTCAATAACTTTATTATCACTTTACATTTTGGTCATTATACGATTAAATAATTAAGTTTTGAACATTATATGGTTAATAAGAATTAAGATATGTTATGAAATTTATTAAATACAAGCTGATAGTTGGCCAATTTATGATTTAATAATTGGCCATTATATAGTTTAAGTTACAATTTTGTATGATATGAACCATAATTTTGCCAGATTGGCGAGGTTATGGTTCTTTTTGTTTGTAGTTTTATAAAATACTTAAGTTGATGGGGCGGTACCCTTGAAACTTAAACTGAAGGAATAGTTATTACTGATAAGTAGGTAGATACTATAGCTGCTCTTAATGATTAAATAATATGTATTTAAATCTTCATATCCTTTGTGTTTCTATTCATATCTATTGTAAGATTATATAGAGTTCTCCTAATAAGCTGTTATAATGGCTTTTTTAGGGATTCCATATTTATAAATTTCGAAATATTTTTTCGAGATAATTTTTTATCTAACTAAGTTATATTGAAGTAGAGGTGAACCATCGGTGAGGCAGGTGTTAGTAATTAAGAATGAACGGTCTTTAGCGAAGAAAATCGTAAGCGGTTTAAAGAAAGAAGGCTGTTTTATTTTAAAACTTCACAATGAAAACCAAGGTTTAAATATAGTATATGAACAAGATTGGGATATTATCATATTAGATTGGGATTCATTAAGTGTATCCGGACCAGAAATTTGTAGACAAATACGACTTGTTAAAACGACACCAATCATTATTGTGACTGATAACATTTCTAGCAAGGATTGCATAGCGGGGTTACAGGCAGGAGCAGATGATTATATTAGAAAACCATTTGTGAAAGAAGAATTAGTAGCAAGAGTTCAAGCTATTTTAAGAAGAAGTGACTATAATCAGCAAAATGAGATAAACTTTTTTCAGTTTAAAGATCTCTTTGTTGATGCATCTAGCAATATTGTGAAAAAAGATGGTAAAAATCTCTCGCTTACGAAGCGTGAGTACGATTTACTTGTATTTTTAATCAAGAATAAAAATACAATATTGAGTCGTGAAATGCTTTTGAATCAGGTTTGGGGATATAACGTAGTAGTAAATCCAAATGTAGTAGACTTATATATTGGGTATGTAAGAAAAAAGTTAAAGTGCGAGAAGAAAGACAGATATATTCAAACAATACATGGCAGAGGCTATTCAATGGTTGATTGATAAAAATAAGATAATAAAATAGTTTCTGTGAAATATGAAAAGAAGGAAACTCTAAAAAGAAGATTGCTATCAGGAAATGGGCATTTTTTTGCAGTAGAAACCATGGTTTATAAGGTGCTAATCTATTGGTTAGTACGTGTGGGAGATGAATCTGGTGTGCATTAGTTGAGACCGTATCTAATTTGTTTTTAATTTTATTAACTCACACCATTCACAAGATTTTCACAGAATTAATGACTATACTTATTTACAGGATGTTCAAATGAAAATGATTATCAATAGCAATTTAGATACATGAAATTTATTATCTAATTCAATCTATGGACGTCATCATTTTCGAACTAAATTACATAATAAGGAGTATACGTATGAAAAAAACTATGCTTTTAAAATTAGTAAGTATTCTAGCAATTTTCACTTTAATGTTAGTAGCTTGCTCAGATTCAGGTAAGGAAACTTCGAAAGCTAATAAAGGTGATAGTAGTGATAAGCCAAAAACGGTTGAAATCACTGATGCTCATGGAACTGTTAAAGTCCCTGTAAATCCAAAGAATGTAGTTGCTTTAGATAATAGAACTTTTGAAACTTTAGCTGATTGGGGAATTAAATTAGCGGCTGCTCCAAAGGATATCATGCCTGCGGATTCAGCATATAAAAAAGATGATTCAGTTAAAAATATCGGGAATCACCGCGAACCAAATCTTGAAATTATTGCAGCGGCAAACCCTGAACTTGTAATCGTTGGTCAAAGATTTGCTGATCATTACGAAGAAATCAAAAAATTAGTGCCAAAAGCAGCTGTTATTGATCTTAATTTTGATGTTTCTGAGAAGGCTACTAAGCCTGGAGAAAACTTAGTAAAAGGACTTAAAGATTCTACAACTACTTTAGGGAAAATCTTTGCTAAAGATAAAGAAGCTAAACAATTAGTAGCTGATTTTGATAAATCTATTGAAAAAGCAAAATCTGCTTATAACGGAAAAGATAAAGTTATGAGTGTTATCGTTACTGGTGGGAATATTGGTTTTGCTGCTCCACATTCTGGTCGTGTTTGGGGACCAATGTATGAAATTTTCGGTTGGACTCCAGCATTAGAAGTTTCGAATTCTACTGCAGGTCATAAAGGTGATGACGTTTCTGTTGAAGCTATCGCACAAACAAATCCTGATTGGCTTTTCGTATTAGATCGTGATGCTGCAACATCTGATGCAGCTAAGTCAGCTCCTGCTCAGGATGTTATTTCTAAATCACCAGCTCTTCAAAATACAACTGCTGTTTCTAAAAAACAAGTTATTTATGCACCAGCAGATACTTACACAAATGAATCAATTCAGACTTATGTAGAGTTATTTGGAAATATTGCAAAAACTTTAGCTAAGTAGTGTAAAGGGGTACGAAACAGTGTCAAAAAATATGATTTCTAGGGTTGAGAATATTTCTCAACCCCAGTTTTATAATCACAATAAAATATGGACAAAACCTTTTATAATAGCGGTTATAGTTGTTATAATTTTAGGGGTTATATCACTGTTTACTGGAGTTTATGATATACGTGGACAAGAGGACGGAATGGAGATGTTTTTCATCACTCGTGTTCCGAGAACGGTTGCATTAATGCTTACTGGAGCTGCAATGGCGATGGCAGGACTCGTAATGCAACTCATTACACAGAATCGCTTTGTTGAACCTACTACAACGGGAACGATTGAATGGTCAGGCTTAGGCCTGCTTTTTGTATATTTATTATTTCCTGCCCCGACTTTAGTTCAAAGAATGACTGGCGCAATCATTTTTTCTTTTATAGGAACTATGATTTTCTTTTTATTTTTAAGAAGAGTTAAACTTCGTTCTTCTTTAATTGTCCCGATTATTGGATTGATGCTTGGAGCAGTTATTTCTGCAGTGTCTACGTTTATGGGACTTCTTTTTCAAATGACGCAAAGTATTGAAACTTGGTTCGTAGGTTCATTTGCTACTGTTCAGGTAGGAAGATATGAATATTTATGGCTGATTGTTATCGTTACTTTGTTTATTTTTATGTATGCTAATAGATTGACTTTAGCTGGACTAGGGGAAGATGTCGCAACAAGCCTTGGCGTTAATTACAATAGAATTGTTCTTTTTGGGACTGGTCTTATCTCTGTTGCTGTTGGAATTGTTGCAGCTGTTATTGGAAATTTACCTTTCTTAGGATTAATTGTTCCAAACATTGTTTCCATGTTTAGAGGCGATGATCTTAGGAGTAATTTACCTTGGGTATGTGTGATCGGAATGGGGACAATAACTGCCTGTGACATCATTTCTCGAACAATTATAAAGCCGTTTGAATTACCTGTTTCTTTAATACTTGCAACAGTGGGAGCGGTCGTGTTTATTACTATTCTATTGAGACGAAGAAAACCAAGGAGGCTGCGATGATCACATTAGATTATAGAAATAAAGAAAATGTCGAAGTCGATTCTAGCCTTCATAATGAAAGTAGATCAGCTAGTGCTTTTCGTTCTAAGAAGGAAGCAAGACGTTATTGGATTGTACTGACAACATTGATTGCTTTAGGTCTCCTTTCTTCATATGGACTTTTAGTTTATAACAATCCAGTTCCGATAGATTCACCTTCTTTTATCCCAGTTGTTAAGAGAAGAATAGTAGCTATTGTTGCGATGATTATTGCTGCAGTTTGCCATAGCTTATCGACAGTTGCTTTCCAATCCATTACGAATAATAAGATTATTACTCCTTCACTTTTAGGTTTCGAATCACTGTATTCAGCAATTCAAACGAGTACAATATTCTTCTTTGGTGCTAGTGCATTAATAAACTTTAATGGAATTGGATCATTTTTATTTCAAGTTGTTGTGATGGTCTTGATGAGTTTGATACTTTATGGATGGTTACTTTCCGGTAAATACGGGAATTTACAACTTATGCTTTTAGTTGGAATTATTATTGGTACTGGGCTAAACTCTGTGTCAACTTTTATGAGAAAACTACTTGCGCCTTCAGAATTTGATATTTTACAAGCGAGATTATTTGGTTCTGTTAATCATGCAGACCCTGCATATTTTCCTGTTGTAATTCCTATGATCATAATTGTAGCGGTATTAATTTTTACTCATTCTAAGAAGTTGAATGTTTTGTCATTAGGAAAGGATGTTGCTACTTCTTTTGGGGTTAAATATCAACCTAGTGTAATTTATACGCTTGTGTTAGTTGCTATTTTGATGTCTATCTCAACAGCTCTAATTGGGCCACTTACGTTCTACGGCTTTTTAGTAGCAACTTTGAGTTATCAGGCGGCGTCAACTTATGATCATAGATATATTTTCCCAATGGCGTTTGCTATAGGATTTTTAATAATGACGAGTGCATACTTTTTAATGTATCATGTATTCCATGCTCAAGGTGTAGTTTCAGTTATTATTGAATTATTTGGTGGAATCATATTCTTAACTATAGTTTTAAGGAAGAGGGCTTTATGATAAAAATCGATAATGTTAAAAAGTTCTATACTGATAAGGTGAAAATAGGACCTTTGGATATTGAAATACCAAAAGCAGGCTTTACTTCTTTAATTGGACCAAATGGCGCTGGAAAGTCTACGACACTTTTGATGATTGGAAGACTTTTAGATATGGATGAAGGTCAAATTCAAGTAGCGAATATGGATGTTTCTGAATCCAAATCAAAAGACTTAGCAAAAATTTTGACTATATTGCGACAAGAAAATCATTTTGTGACGAGGCTTACTGTTAGACAATTAGTTGGATTTGGGCGCTTTCCTTATTCAAAGGGAAGATTAACTAAAGAAGATGAGGTTATCATTTCTAAATATATCGATTTCTTAGATTTAACTAGTTTAGAGAATAGATATTTAGATGAGCTTTCTGGTGGTCAAAGACAAAGGGCATATGTAGCGATGGTATTGTGCCAAGAGACTGAGTATGTACTTTTAGACGAACCTCTGAACAATCTGGATGTTGCTCGTTCTGTTCAAATGATGGAACATTTGAGACGTGCAGCTAATGAATTCGGAAGAACAATTTTGACTGTTATGCATGACATAAATTTTGCAGCAAAATACTCTGATAAAATTTGTGCTATGAAAGATGGACAAATTGCTGCTTTTGGAACAGTAGAAGAGGTTATGGACCCAAAAATTTTGACAGATATTTTTGAAACAAAAATAGAAATTCTCGATGGTCCTTATGGTCCAATCGCTGTTTATTAATTACAAAATGAGTATGAAAAAAGCTACTGTCTATATTTTATAGGCAGCAGCTTTTTTTATGCGATTGCCGATGATAGCTCTGTCCCACAAGTATTTCATTACTCCCGGTCCTGCGATGATTCCGAAAATAAACTTGTAAATTACCCATAAAATGCAAAGGAATGCTTCGATTTTTCAAGTATCTACCAAACGGAAAATTTATTTCTGTATAACCTTTTATAAGGAGTCAGCTTGGTTCTTAGTATGTAATATTGCATATGAGAGTGTATTGATAAAAGTGTAAGGGGTCACTATAATGAGGGCATAAAGATAAATCACATTTTCGTAGCAATAAAAAAGGAGGAAATAATATGGAAATCGCAATGGCAGTTTTAAAATTTGTAGGTGGCGTAATCCCGTTAATTCAAGAACTTTTAAAAGCATTTATGTAGGTTTATTAGTTAGCTATCATTTATCAATCATTATCATATCTTACTAAAAAAAGAACGGGGTGATTTTTCTGAATATTAAGAAAAACACTAAAAGAAGAAAGTTCCTTGCATGTTTATTAGTTAGTCTATGCACTATTAATTATTCATCTATTTCCTTCGCAGAAACACAAGTAGGTAATGCAACTGATGTAATCAAAAATACTAGTGGCATTGATACTGGTATAGCAAGCCTTAAATATAATAATCAAGAGGTTTTAGCTGTAAATGGTGATAAGGTAGAGAGTTTTGTTCCGAAAGAAAGTATCAATTCAAATGGTAAACTTGTAGTAGTGGAACGCGAGAAAAAATCACTTACAACTTCACCAGTCGATATTTCGATTATTGATTCTGTGGTGAATCGTACGTATCCAGGAGCGGTACAACTTGCAAATAAAGCTTTTGCAGACAATCAACCGAGTTTATTAGTGGCTAAGAGAAAGCCTTTGAATATTAGTATAGACTTACCTGGCATGAGAAAAGAAAATACAATTACTGTCCAAAATCCGACATATGGTAATGTGGCTGGAGCAGTAGATGATTTAGTATCTACTTGGAATGAAAAGTATTCTAAAACACATACGTTACCTGCAAGAATGCAGTATACAGAATCTATGGTTTATAGTAAATCACAAATCGCAAGTGCCCTTAACGTTAACGCTAAATATCTCGATAACAGCCTAAACATCGATTTTAATGCGGTTGCAAATGGAGAGAAGAAAGTGATGGTAGCGGCATATAAGCAAATATTTTATACCGTAAGTGCTGAACTACCTAACAATCCATCCGATCTTTTTGATAATAGTGTTACTTTTGGTGAGTTAACTCGCAAAGGTGTAAGTAATTCGGCTCCACCTGTTATGGTTTCAAATGTAGCTTATGGTAGAACTGTTTATGTAAAATTAGAAACAACATCTAAGAGTAAAGATGTACAAGCTGCTTTTAAAGCTTTGCTTAAGAATAACAGCGTCGAAACGAGTGGACAGTATAAAGATATTTTTGAAGAAAGTACCTTTACTGCTGTAGTATTAGGTGGAGATGCGCAAGAGCATAACAAGGTTGTTACTAAAGATTTTAATGAAATCCGAAATATCATTAAAGATAATGCTGAATTAAGTTTTAAAAATCCAGCATACCCAATTTCATATACAAGCACTTTCTTAAAAGATAATGCAACTGCTGCTGTTCATAACAATACAGATTATATTGAGACGACAACTACAGAATATTCAAGTGCTAAAATGACACTTGATCATTACGGTGCTTACGTTGCTCAATTTGATGTATCTTGGGATGAATTCACATTTGATCAAAATGGGAAAGAAGTACTAACACATAAAACATGGGATGGTAGCGGCAGAGACAAAACAGCTCATTACTCTACAGTTATCCCTCTTCCGCCAAATTCAAAAAATATAAAAATCGTAGCTAGAGAATGTACTGGTCTTGCATGGGAATGGTGGAGAACAATTATTAATGAACAAAATGTTCCATTAACAAATGAAATAAAAGTTTCAATTGGAGGAACAACATTATACCCAACAGCTAGTATTAGTCATTAGATATAAAAAAGCGCCCTGTAATCAGGGCGCTTTTTTACTTATTCACAATTTTTACTCTTTCCAACACTGTTCTAGCAAAATAACGATCATAGTACCTACAAGTAATCCGTTACTTAAAACATATTGTAAGGAAGAAGGAACTCCGCCAAATGCACTTTCTGGAAGAAACATTATTCCCAAACTGATTAATAATGAAATTCCTAATATAGTTAAACGGCGTTGCTTTAATTTTTCACGTAAAATGGATTGAAATGAAATGCCTATTACTTGGACAAATGTAGCTAAAAGTGCAGAATTAGCAATAGGACCTGGTAGCAAGGATATAAAGTTTACAATTGAGGGGATAAAAGAAATACCTGCTAATATAAGACTTGCTATAAGGAACGACTTCACTTTTCTTTGTCCTGTTAGTTGAATAAATCCTGCCGATGCAGGTAATGGTACAATTCCAATGGTAGAGAACAATGATGAGATAATATGTGATATACCTCCGACCCATACACCACGGTTCAGTGTTCGCTTTTCACTTTCTTTCGATAACGGAGCTACTTGTTTTACAGCCGAAATAGCAGCGATTGTATTTGCAACTAAAAGAAAGGTAAATAAAGTTGCAGTTAGAGTCATTCCGATATCAAATCTAGGTGTGCCCCAAGCAAATATCTCTGGTAAC
Source organism: Bacillus cereus group sp. BfR-BA-01379 (assembly GCF_022663605.1). NCBI lineage: Bacteria > Bacillati > Bacillota > Bacilli > Caryophanales > Bacillaceae > Bacillus > Bacillus cereus group sp. BfR-BA-01379. Next base: position 31,194 of record NZ_JAKUFT010000028.1, on the reverse strand, counting down.
TTAACTAGCGTTGTGTTCGAAGGTATATGAGATGATTTTCCTAATACTGCATACAAAAGCCAACCAGATGAAATGCCAAGTAATACAGCGTAACTTTTCATCCATCCTTTACCTTTAATTGATAAGAACGTAATAAGGGCAAAAACAAAGAGAGCAATAGTAGCTGTTGTATAGTCAGGATGAGTTGCAGATCCTTGTAATCCCATCATGCCTTTTAGTAACACACCACTAAGCTGAAGCGCTAAGATTAAAAGAAAAGTTCCTGTAACCAAAGGGGTAAATAAACGTAAGATTCGATGAACAAGCCCTGTTATACCAAGGACGAAGAGTAGTATACCTGCAATAATTAAACCACCTTCTAAAAGTTGTAATACATCTTTTGCACTTTGTCCCTGATGCATAGCGACTTGTCCCAATATGACAAATATACTTACCCATGAACCGGCTGGCCCATCCGCAATGGGATAACGATGCCCAAACCATGCTTGTATAAATGAACTTACTCCTACAACTAAAAAAGTCCGCTGCATTAATGTTGAGATATCTTCTATTGGTAAATGGAAGATGCCACCAATAATGATAGGTAATGCAATTGCATTTGCTAATAAAAACACAAACCATTGTAGAATACTAAAAATCGTATCAAAGTGTTTTTTATTCATATTATTCTCCTTTTGCCGAAAAAGAATTTCATAGTAAAAATCCATCCTTTCTACACAGTTAGATTAAAAAGGATGGATTTTGTAAATCTATAAAATTATTTTAATTATATAGATAGATTTTTAATTAATTACCATGTACGGAATGGTAAGAATTTCCCGTTAAGTGTAATCACGATACGAGGGTCGCCACCTTTTGGATCTTCTTGTGTGTCCACACCTAGATTGAAGTTAATTGCACTCATTACACCTTCGCCGGCTTTTTCTAAGATTAATTCTCTAATAGTTGGTGCATATTGTAACATCATTTCATATAAACGATATGCAATCGGGTCAGTAGGAGGCATTTCCATTACTTGACCACGAAGTGGAACTACTGTTAATGCTTGAACTACTTCTTCATCTAATTCTAATAGTTTAACGATTTTTTCTGCTTCTGGACGTGTTATTGTAGCTTGTCCTAATAACGCTGTTACAACCCAAGTCTCAGAGTTTTCACTTACTTTTGCAATTTCTTCCCAAGTTAACCCTTTTTTAATTTTTGCCGCTAGAATTTTTTGCGTAGCTTCTTGTCTATTCATATCTAATACTTGTTTTTTCATATCTAATAACTTCCCTTCATATACGTAATAATTATTATTTTATTTCACTATTTAACGCTTTATATCCATCAACCACTACATCTAATTTACCTGTGTGAGGATCGATAACTAAACCATGCACAGGAACATCTTTTGGAATAAGTGGATGGTTTCTTACTAAATCAACATTAGCTTGAGTTGAATCGCAGACATCATCGAATCCAAATAACCATTTTTTAAGGTCAACACCAGCATATTCAATCGCTGATAAAATTTCGGGTGAAGCTACTCCGCGATCTAATATTTTTTGAAGTGTTCCTTTTGGATTCGTTTGGCTCGCACCGCATCTATGGTGTCCAATAAGGAAGATTTCATCTGCATTTAAATCGTATACTGACGCGACAACACTTTGCATAACACTATCGAAAGCAGAAGCGATTTTACCACCTGCATTTCTGATGACTTTTGCATCACCATCGTGTATATCTAAAGCTTTTGGGAGTAGCTCAATTAAACGAGCATCCATGCAAGAAACAACAACCATACGTTTTTTAGGCATTTTTGTCGCTTCACGAGGAGCGTATTCCTTATTTTCTACAAATTGTTCATTGAACGATAGAATTTCTTGTAATAACATATTTGTAACCTCCTTTAAATCTAGATGTATTTTTTTGTTGCGTCCTCTGTGTTATAAGTAAATATAACTGATAAATAATGTGATGTAAGAGGATAAACTAAGTATAGTGAATTGTATCGATAAGCAGAATAAGTTGGCGAAACACTTTCGGGCTTTCTACTTTCACGGTGAAAGGATTGGTTTATATCATTGATCAAACAGATTTTGAGATACTGAAATTATTAGGAGAAAACTCAAGAATACAATGGAAAGAACTTGGTCAAAAAATACATATGACGGGGCAGGCTGTAGGAAATCGAATTCGAAGGTTAGAGGATTTAGGGATTATTGAGCAATACACAATCGCAATAAACCGAATCAAATTAGGACAAGTAGTGACTGCATTTGTTACTTTGTTCGTAACAACAGCTAATCACCAAGAGTTTATGAATTTCTTTCAAGGAGAAGAAGGGATTTCTGAAGTGCATCGTATAAGTGGTGAGGGGTGTTATTTATTAAAAACACATTTTGCGTCCAATGAAGACTTAGATAACTTTCTAGGACGACTATTAAAATACGGGAATTATCGTGTTAACTTATCAATAGGAAAGTTAAAATAAACTTTTTGCAAGTTTATGGTTCTTTTTACTTGTGGCTAAGACATGGCTCAACAAATAATTATTGATTATTTTACATCTGATTTTTCTTTTTTCATTATTTGCTTTTGACTAGTGAAGGGAACTTTTTTTAATATCAAAACTCCTGCGCTGTATGCAACAGGGATTCTATTATTACTTACCTGACGGTATAATCCTATTTCATCTTATAGCTTATTTTGAAGAATCATGTATAGGTTTTGATTTAGTGTCCTCAGGCATTTCAAAGGTTTGATTATGGTTAGATTTCAAATCTTCGTTAGGAATTGCTGGCAATGCGTCTTCAGGTGAATTATGGATTGGCAAAGAAGTTGTTGTTCCATCTACACTTGTTGTAACTGACATTGGTTGATTTTGATCAATTTTTGTACCTTTGTCCATCTTTTTTGCGAATTCTTTTTCACTTTTATTTGTTTGTCTCTATTCTATTTTTTTATTCGATTCTAGTTTGTTCGTTTTCATATCTTCTGTATCTACTGCATCATCCGCTAATAATGTTTTAAGCATTTTCCACTACCTCCTTGTTTAAGATTACATTTAGCATAAAACAAGTATCTGGAGTTTATTTGGAGTTCATCTAGATTTTATGTAAGTTTTGCATGTAGGGGCACCATACGAAAAAAGAAAATTGTGCGTTTGGACAAAAAGTAGCCGATTCCCTGTATGTTAAGGAACCGGCTACTTTCTATACTACCTTTTTATGTTTATGAAATTAAAAATGATAGAGTAGAAATCATGTATGAAATAAATGTAAGTAACACAAGGAAGAATATAAGCATGGTATTGGATATACATCGTTCTATTCTTTTTTTCATTTAAATTTACTTTATTTTTTCAATTTGGTAGGATCAATTTGAAGTTGACCTTTCCAAGAACCAGATAATTTTCCAATCCTGCTTATATTTACATCTAATGTAAGCGGTTGTTTGAAAGAATCTTTTCCTTTAGGACCTTCGATAAATGTGATGACGCCTTCAGGTCTATCCTTAAAACGAATACCAATTTCCTTTAATGCTACACCTGATGCCTTTAGTTCGAATGGCCCATCATTTGCTCCTTGAATAAATGCTAATTGTCCGAAGTACCCATTTTTCTTATACTCGGGGTTATTTTCTTGTTGACCGTTTACTTTTCCGTCATCTTCAAGTTCTAACCCTGTTGTATCAAATTCAAACGGTACTACATTTCCATCTTCTTTTTCAATTTTGTAATGAACGGATATACGTGCATCCGCTATATATAATTCTTTCAGATGTACTGTAACACCTTGATCTGTAATCTTTTCATCAATAGGAATAAATTGACCTTTCGTAACGTCTCTTCCTTCTTCAATAATCCTATCATTTGAAATTGCATTGGAAAAATAAGAGGCTACATCTGTAGCTGCAACTCGAACTTGTGGAATCATGGCTGTAGCAAAAAGCCCTACTACGGCTACTGCAGTATACATGAAACGTTTTGATTTTTTATTCATATTTGTAAATAATCCCTTCTTCTGTTCAGGTTTTTGATTGATATAAGAAATATCTTCTAATTTTGCGCGATTTTCAAATGCTTTCCACGCTTGGTCTACATCAATTTTGATTTCCTTTGATGAATGTACTATTTCTTCCTCTAACATGACATTTTCCCATTGATTTAATTTACTAATTTCTAGTAATAAGTCTTGGCATACGTTACACGTATCTAAATGTTTTGTGAATTCTTTTCTTGTCTCATAAGGTAATTCCCCATCCATATATGCTTGAATAAATCCCACATCATAACAATTCATTTATTAAGCCTCCTCTAATTGTTTATAAATCTTACGAAACTTTTGTTTGGCTCGGACCAATAATGTTCCAATAGAAGATATGTCGATTTGAAGCACTTCGGCAATTTCCTTATACTGAAAACCAGAAAATTTCATCAATAAAATGGTTCGATCCCGTTCATCCATGTTACTGAGGATCATTTGTACCTTTGTAATTTCTTCTTGTCTAATCCAGTCATCATCTAATGATGAAATATGTTGTACTTCATGATATTGTATGGTTTTATTTACTCTTGCCTGATGTCGTTTTTCAGATCGTAGATATTTATACGCTACATAAGTAGAAGATTTTATTAGCCATCCGGGTAAGTGTTCAATTCTCTTCCAATCGTTGCGATATAGCTGTAAAAAGACTTCTTGGGCTAATTCTTCAGCGATAGTCTGATTTTTGACAATCCATACGATTTGTTTCACAACGTAAACATAGTTTTGTTTAAACAAATCTTCAAATGTCACATCCGAAAAAGGGCTGTCTTCCTTTTTTATTTTTAACATGTCAGTTAAAACCTCACTCTCATTTGATGCCTGTATTATAGAGAACCCGGAATAACGGGTTTTGTGACAAAAATTTTTATTATGTACGAAAAAAATATTCATCTGTTAAGATGAAAAAAGGATGACAGTGTTCGAGTTGTAATAGTGTGACTAAACACGCTCATTTACGCGCTTTACAAGATTACACACTTCTATTTGAAATGATAACTACTAATAGAAAATTGAGGGATTTTCTTAATATGCAATCTAGCTCTGCTGTTAAAAGACTCTTCCAAACAATGAACATCTCCCACACAGGTGACAACAAAGGACGAATATATGATTTAACTTCGTTTCAATCATAATTTTGCTATAATAAATAAGTATTTACGTGAAGGAGAGTGTGAAATGAAGTTTAATATCGATCATTATATAGCTAGCGTTTTACAGTGGATATTAAATATAGCGTTAATTATATTGTCCATTGTTTTATCGATCTTTTTAATAAATGAGACAATCACATTTATTCAATACATATTTTCAACAAAGGAATATACGTCGTATAAATTGGTTGAGAGCATCATCGTTTATTTCTTATACTTTGAGTTCATCGCATTGATTATTAAGTATTTTAAGTCGAATTATCATTTCCCGTTACGTTATTTTATTTATATCGGAATTACGGCGTTAATTCGTTTAATTATCGTATCTCATGAGGAACCGATGGAGACGTTGTTATATGCGGGATCTATTCTTGTTTTAGTCATTGCTTTATACATATCAAATATGAGAGATTTGAGAAAAGAGTAGTAGTGCAGACATAAGTTTGCACTACTTTTTTATGTCTTGACCTTCAAGTTACTTGAAAGTTTACAATGTAAATAGGGCGTTTGAAATTGAAAAAAATTGAGAAATTAAGTGAAGAGGTTTCTTTTACTTGGAGGTTATAATAATGAATCAGGAATTGAAGTTACGTCCTTTAGAACGGGAAGATCTAAAGTTTGTACACGAACTTAATAATAATGCTCATATTATGTCGTATTGGTTTGAAGAGCCGTATGAGGCATTTGTAGAGCTACAGGATTTATACGATAAACATATACATGATCAAAGTGAACGCCGATTTATCGTTGAGAAAGATAATGAGATGGTTGGATTGGTCGAGTTAGTGGAAATCGATTATATTCATCGTAGAACAGAATTCCAAATTATTATTGATCCAAATTATCAAGGACATGGTTATGCAGCAGAGGCGACGCGTTTAGCGATGGATTACGCTTTTTCTGTATTAAATATGCATAAGATTTATTTAGTTGTGGATAAAGAGAATGAGAAAGCAGTCCATGTGTATAAAAAGGTTGGATTTATAGTGGAAGGCGAGCTTTTAGACGAGTTTTTCGTTGATGGTAACTATCATAATGCGATAAGAATGTGTATGTTCCAGAAGGAATATTTTGAAAGCAAATAGTTGAATGATTTGGAAGTAATGTTGACGCTTCATAAAACCGTGTGCTAAAATCCCTTTTAAGTATTAAGGAAGGTGCAGAACATGCTTTATATAAAATTTGTAAAACTCATTAGAAAACTTTGCTCCGCACAAATGTATACGGTGAAGCGTTGTACGGAGCTTAATCAAGGGGTATAAATCCCCTATATTCATCGGCTGAATAACTTTTTGAAAAAAGTATAGTTTATCTATGCTTATTTGATTATGGTTTTTCAGCTGATGTATAAAATAGATTAAGGGGCCATAGACAATGCTTTGTCTATGGCCCTTTGTGTATATTATTCCAATGAGCTTTTACTATAAATTGGAGTAGTATGGGAAAACCACGAAGCAGAGGGCTAGTGTCGAATGACGCTATCTCTCTGCTTTTTTTAATTTCAGGAAAAGAGGAATAAAAATGAGTTTACTTAAAGTTGAAAGTTTATCACATAGTTTTATAGACAAAGTATTATACGAAAATGCTTCTTTTGATTTGCATAAAGGAGAACATATGGGGATTGTTGGACAGAATGGTGCAGGAAAAAGTACGTTAATGAAAATATTGGTGGGGGAAATTATTGCTGATAAGGGGAGCATTAAGTGGCAACCTAATATTCAAATTGGACATCTTGATCAATATGCAGAAATTGATGGGAGCTATACCATTTCACAATATGTAAAGCGGGCCTTTTATGATTTGTTTGAAATGGAAAAGAGAATGAATAAAATATATGAAGAAAGTGCGATAAATGGAGATGAAAATCAACTATTGAAAGCAGCTGAAATACAAGGGCAGCTTGAGACTCGTGATTTCTATTTAGTAGACAGCGTAATAAATAAGGTGGCAGCAGGTTTAGGTATTGATGCTATTGGGATGGATCGTGTGATTGGGGAATTAAGCGGTGGACAACGGGCAAAGGTAATTTTGGCAAAGCTTTTATTAGAAGAGCCTACTATTTTATTACTAGATGAACCGACGAATTTTCTTGATAAAGAGCATGTTGAATGGCTTGCTAATTATTTAATGAATTTTGAAGGAGCATTTATTGTCGTATCACATGATTTTGATTTTCTAGAAAAAGTGACTTCTTGCATATGTGATGTAGAGTTTGGAACGGTGAAGAAGTATTACGGAAAATACTCAGATTTTGTAAGACAAAAGGAGCATTTGCGAAAAGATTATATGCGCCAATATTATGCACAACAAAAGAAAATTGAAAAAACGGAAGAGTATATTCGTAGAAATATTGCCGGAGTGAATTCAAAAATAGCACAAGGACGTAGAAAGCAGTTGCAACGTATGGAAAGAATTGCACCGCCAAGTTTTACTCATAAACCGTTTATTCATTTTCAGGAGCTTCCCATTTCAGTTCAGACAGTTCTGGAAGTAAATAACCTTGAAGTTGGTTACGATTTTGCTCTCTTACCAAAATTGAATTTTTCAGTAATGGGTGGGGAAAAACTTGTTATTACAGGGTTCAATGGGGTAGGGAAATCTACTTTATTAAAAACAATCGTTGGAAATATTACTAGTATTTCTGGAGAGTTTTACTTCTCAGAGCAAATAAAGATTGGATATTATGAGCAGGATTTAAATTGGAATAATGATTCTTTAACGCCGCTTCAAATTATTTCGGAGCAGTTTCCTAAACTAAGCGTGAAGGAAATACGTCATCATTTAGCTGCGTGTGGTGTGAAGGATACTCATGTTTCCCAAGAAATGCGTACGTTGAGTGGTGGTGAACAATCAAAGGTTAAATTATGCGGATTGTTATTATCGCCTTGTAATTTCTTAATCTTAGATGAACCGACGAATCATCTAGATGCAGAAGCAAAGGAAGCTTTGCAAAAGGCGTTAATACAGTTTAAGGGGAGCGTTATACTCGTATCTCATGAGGCAAGTTTTTATCTTGATTGGGCAGATAGTATTTTTAATATAGAGACAGGATTAGTTAAGGGGGTGTGAAACATATGATTGAAAACAATTGGAAAACAAAAATTATATTATTTTTGACCGCTCAAACGATTTCGTTATTCGGTTCATCTCTCGTACAGTACGCGATTATATGGTATATCACCTTAACGACATCGTCAGGGTTAATGTTGACCATTTCAACTGTTTGCGGTTTCCTACCACAAATCGTGATTTCTTTATTTGCAGGTGTGTGGATTGATCGTTACGAGCGTAAAAAAATGATTATGTTATCGGACGGGGTTATAGCAATTGCTACGTTAGTTTTAGCAGTTCTATTTGTAACAGGATATAAAAGTATTTGGTTACTTTTTATAGTACTACTCATTCGTTCAGCTGGGACAGGGGTACAAACGCCAGCTGTGAATGCATTAATCCCACAAATCGTTCCGAAAGATCATCTTATGAAAGTGAATGGGATAAATAGCAGTATTACATCTTTAATTATGTTTCTTTCTCCAGCAGCAAGTGCTGCAATTCTTTCTATTGCTAGCATTGAAACGACATTTTTTATTGATGTTATTACGGCTATGATTGGAATTAGTATTATGTTTATCATTCAAGTGGAGAGACATGTGAATACAGAGAGTAAGCAAAAATCTAATCTACAAGGTATAAAAGAAGGCTTTGCTTACTTAAAAGAAAATGTATTTATTAAAAGGCTACTCTTTTTATTAATTATTGTCATGATTTTAATAAGTCCAGCCGCCTTTTTAACACCTTTAATGGTAACTCGTTCTTTCGGTGCAGAAATGTGGAGACTTACTGCTAGTGAAATGACTTTTAGTGCGGGGGCGGCAGCTGGTGGCGTATTGATTGCGGCATGGGGTGGTTTCCGTAATCGTATGCATACAACAGCGCTAGCTTGTGCGTTGTATGGACTGCTTATGATTGGACTAGGGATTGCTCCGGTATTTATTGTGTATTTAGTATTTAACTTTTTAATTGGTATAACAATGCCGTGCTTCAATACACCGGTTACCGTGTTATTGCAGGAAAAAGTAGAACCTTCTATGCACGGAAGAATGTTTAGTCTTGTACAAATCGCTAATTCATGCGCGCTTCCTTTAGGAATGATAATATTTGGTCCATTGGCTGATATGTTTAGTGTAGAAATTTTGTTAATTTATGCTGGGATATTCGTGCTATTGTGTGCGATTTATGCTGTAGTAAGCAAGAGGTTTGAAGTGTAAATATTTATGTTTGAAAAGGTTTGTGAGGCAATTTAAGGTGCTTTATAAACCTTTTTTGACCTATACTAATCAATAATTATTTATTGTAAAACGATAAAAAATTATTGACGAATGATTTTATTTTAGGTAATATGATGTTAATAATCTAAGGGTAATGATATGAATAGAGGAGAATGTGAAATGATAAATAAATACGTAGTAGCTATTTCTTTCATGATTTTAGCGATCATTTCTTTAGCTATACATGCTTCAAACAGTAAAGTGGGAGCGAATGGATTCCTTGAAGAACCTTTCTTTTTCCTAGTACCAATAAGTTATGTATTGTTCTTGAGTGGTATTGGTGTATTACTATTTGGATTTGTTACTTCAAAGCTGAAAAAAAATAATAGATAAAATGAAGTTTAAGTAGTGAGGGATCAATTAATCAGGACAAAATACTCACTATAAAATAGGAACATACTATATGGAAGAAAAATATTAAGTGAGCTGAATCATGATGAATCATTATTTTTATAGTGGTAGACAAGTGGGAGCAGCTATTACACTGGCAGGAGCACAGGGGACAATTCATGCTGTGAATCAAGCGATTCAAATGCAGCAACAAGCATATTTTGCACAAATGATGCAAGGGCAGTATATGCCTTACTCACAGCCTCCAATGCAAATTGTACATTACGATGTGCATCCAGCGGGTTTATTTTCCATTCCGTATGGCGGGACATACTTCTTATGAAAGAAAGCGACTGATTAGAGTCGCTTTCTTTTTTTTATATTCCGCCTAGTTTCATGCCAAGGAATGCAAAAAGGATACCAATCATATAAGTGGCACTTAAATATAGAAATAGTATGCCAAAGTTTTTGCGGTTGAAAAGCTGAATAGATTCTAATTTAAACGTCGAAAATGTCGTGAAGGCACCCATAAATCCAGTCCCTAATAATAATTGCCAACTTGTAGTGACATCGTTGCCAATTATATATCCAAGTAGAAACGCTCCTGTTATATTGATGAGAAATGTAGCAATTGGAAAGGAAGTTTTATTTATTTTTTTAAACCAATTGCTAATTGCAAATCGTGTAATTGCACCGAAGAAACCTCCAGTCGCTACTAATAAAGCTTCCATCATAAGTGATCACCTTCCGCAAGTTGTTTCTTTATTAAGGAATCACCTAGTGTATAGCCAAAGCCAGACATAATGAGGCCACCAAGTATACTGCATGATACATATAAGAAAGCCGTACCCCATTCAGAAAGATTGATTAATTGTACGGTTTCTACACTGAACGTTGAAAACGTCGTAAAGGAACCGATGAACCCAGTCCCGATGCCTGTAATCATTTCTGAAGGTAAGATGTTTCGCCAAGCAATATACGTAGTTAGCCATGCTAATAAAAAGCAGCCGATTAAGTTAATGAGCAACGTGGCTAGTGGAAATGAATGATGCCATGAAGTATGAATAGTAAGACCTAAATAATAGCGAGAAAGGGCTCCTAATATACCGGCTATGCCAACAATAATATAAATCAATTTCTTCACCTCTTTAAATAGCTTGCTCAAAAAAATAGACTCCTACCAGTAGTTATACTGGTAGGAGTCATTAGCTAAGCAGCAGTTATGGCGAACTCCATCGCCTATGATTATTACATATAGTGTACTAAACATTTTGTTGGATTTCCAGTGAAGGAGTCGGGGTATTTTGTATTTTTGATAATTTAAGAGTGAGAATAATTACTTATAAACTAAATATAGTGATATAGAGTTTTCGATGTGATAAAATATTTCTTATGTCTGTCATTCAGTTTTAGTTAACTGAAAATAAAGAAAATTAAACCGTGTGTTTTAGAAAAGGGGCGTTTATTTGAAAAAAATATTAAAAATAGTACTTATATGTATTTTAGTAGGGGTGGGAGTTGTAGGTGGTTTTTTAGCGTATATGACACTTACAAAAGAACAGCCTGCTGATGTTATAAGTTTAAAGGTGGAAAATAATAAGGAGCGCGTATTAGCGCCTGACAATGATTTTAAAGTTACAACATTTAATATCGGATATGCTGGATTAGATAAGGATCAAGATTTCTTCATGGATGGCGGAAAGGGATCTGGTTCAAGTAGTAAAGAGCAAACGGAAACGAATTTAAAGAATATGCTTTCGTTTTTACAAAATGAGAATAGTGATTTTGCGTTATTACAAGAAGTTGATATAAAATCACTGCGCTCTTTTGATGTAAATGGGCATGAGTTTTTGAAAAAGGGACTATCTGATTATGCTTCTTCATTTGGAAAGAACTATGATACAAAATGGGTCCCTGTCCCAATTACAAGTCCAATGGGATATGCGGAGGCTGGATTAAGTACGTTTTCTAAATATAAAGTGCAAACAGCGGAGAGGTTCCAGCTTCCTGGAGTGGAACCTTGGCCAAAGCGTTTGTTTGATTTAGATCGAGCGATTGTTGAGCATAAAATCCCTGTTAGTAATGGGAAGTTTGTTAGACTCGTAAATTTACATTTGTCTGCGTATGATGAAGGCGGACAAATTAGAAAGCAGCAAGTAGAGTATTTAAAAAAATATATGAACAAGCATTATAAAAATGGTGATTACGTAATAATGGGCGGAGATTGGAATCAATTACTTTCTGATGTTCAGTTAAGTGATCCGAAGTTTGTGAAAGAACGTCCAGAATGGTTAGTAGAGTTGCCGAAGGACTTTACTAATGGTGGCTTTAAGTGGGCTGTAGATCCGTCTGTTATGACGGTGAGAGATGATGTGAAGAAGTATGTGGAAGGTGAAAACTTTGTCACGATTATTGATGGCTTTATCGTTTCACCGAATGTTGAGATTGTAAATGTGCAAGGAAAAGATTTAAAGTTTGAAAATAGTGATCATAACCCAGTGAGTGCGGTCTTTAAGTTGAAGTAATTAAGTGTAGAAAGTGGGATTTTATACATGGAGTGGTTAAAGAAAACTTGTTTTTCTAACCTGGAGAAAGAATCACAGAAAAATCATTTATTGTTGTTTATCACGATTTGTAGTTTCTTCCTTGGAATCATCGCGATTGGGTATTACGGATATATTTTTACAGAGAGAGCAATAGCGTTTTGGGTTTGCGGTATTTCAGTTGTTGTATTTGGAACGCTTCTTACTTTTATAGAAAGCATGGAAGCGATGTATAAATATATTATGACATTTATGCTGCTTATTATGTCTTTCATTATGGTACAAGCTTTTAATGAAAGTCCGGCTGTATTTCAAATGGTCTACTTTACATTAGCAGTTTCACTTATTTATTTAAGTGAACGTCTCGTTATCATTCTCGGCGGAGTGGCGGTTGTTATTACATTTATTCTTTGTAGTTATTGGCCGGAGCAATTTTTTGCTTATACAGCGGCATCTGAAGCTGCAAACTTCGCAAGCTTGTTAGCAATCGTAACGATCGCTATGTGGGGCGTAACGAAGATTGGTTCTAATCTGCTAGCTCGCTTAAGTGATGAGAAGCAAGAAGTAATGAGGAAAGCTCAGGAGCTAGAAGAAACGCAAAGACTTATTGAGGAAACGGTTGTAAAGTTAGATAGTAATTTCAATCATTTAAGACAAAATATGAATACATCGATGGAGTCGATGAGTGAAATTAATTTCGCTTTTGAAGAAGTGGCAGTTGGTACCCAATCACAATCAGAGATGATGCATCGTTCGGTAGAAGTATTGAATGATATGGAAGGAAATATTGAACAAATCATTTCTCAAGTAAGAAATGCGTCACTTCGTATGGATGAAAGTTTAGAAATTTCAAAGGGCAGTGTGCATACTTTACGAAATTTTGAAGTGAATATGAGAAGTTTAAACGATGTTGTTTCACAATCAGGAATTATATTTAGAGATTTAATGATGCAGTCGAAGCAAATTAATGAAATTGTAGATGTAATAACGAATATTTCAAGTCAGACGAGTTTGCTAGCTTTAAATGCAAATATAGAAGCTGCAAGAGCAGGAGAGCATGGAAAAGGATTTGCTATTGTAGCGAATGAAGTATTAAAGCTTGCTGAAGAGTCAAATCGTTCTGCGGGGAGAATTCAAGGGATTTTAAAGGAGTTTAGTAATCAAGCAAGTAAAGTGGAAGTACAGGTAGAGAAATCAGAAAGAGTACAAGAAGAATGTAACGGAATGTTAGCAAGTGTTTTAACAAATGTAACGGATTTAGGGAAGTTTATTGATGTAATTAATGATGTAATGAGAGAGATTGTTGATCATCAAGAAAGTTTCCAAGTTAAAACGACGAATATCGTAAAGGATGTTACACATGCTTCTCATGTAATTCAGCAAACTTCTGCTGCTACGGAAGAAGTATTGGCAAGTGTGGAAGAAGAAAAACATCGCAATGATACATCAGTGAAGACGTTACATACGGTTAGCGAGCAAGTGAAGTTGCTAGAAGATATTTTAGAAAAGTAATATCCCTTAAAATGGGCACACCATGTGTGCTCTTTTTTCATTTAAATGAATACTTGATAGTAATTTAATTGCTTTTCTGCGCGTTTTCTGCCAAGCTTAAGGAGATAAAGTGAGACTAATACCTACTGATTATTAGTTGAACCTCGCAAATAGCGGGATAAAATACTTCAAAGAAAGAATTATATAGGTGACGCATATGATTGAAGTTAAGACTTCTGAACTTAGTGATGGAGAATTTAATAGAGGTGTATTTGCAACTCGTGATATTAAAAAGGGTGAGTTGATTCACTCAGCACCAGTTATCTCTTATCCGAATGAACAGCATGAACACATTGAGAAAACGTTACTTGCTGACTACGCATTTGAGTATGGGGTAAATCATACGGCATTCCTGTTAGGATACGGCATGTTATTTAATCATGCATATAATCCGAATGCAACGTATGAAATTGTCTTTGAGAATCATACGTTTAACTTCTTCGCTTATAAGGATATAAAAGCGGGAGAAGAAATTTTAATCAACTATAATGGTGAAGTTGATGATGACGAACTATTATGGTTTGATAAGGAAAAAGAAGAGAACGAAAAGTAATTTATAATAAGTGATAAAAAGGATGCTTTTACATAGGTAAAAGCATCCTTTTTATTGATGAAAATAAAGTAAAAATTACAAAAAATACCACTTTATTTTCGTGTGATATAGTAAGATACTGAAGGATAGTGTTTTGAAAAAGTAATATATTTTACAAATTGTTGTCTTTCTGATGACATGTCAAGTTTAGTAGCTCATTTGGGTTGCTTTATTATGCAATATATATTTTAATATGAGTGGCACCTCTTATAAATTAAGAGGTTTATAGGTGTCTCGAATTGATTTTGGGTACACTGTATCCACCACTTTAGGTTCGTTCATGTATGTGGGGATATTATGGGCCCGTATAACGGGATAAAAAGAATATAGAAATAGAGGAATCGTAAAATGAATATGCAAGAGGTTTATGAATATTTAAGTACGGTATTGCCTGAAGGTCATGTGAAACAAGATGAAATGTTAAAGAATCATACGCATATTAAAGTTGGCGGAAAAGCAGATGTGTTCGTTGCACCGACAAATTATGATGAAATTCAAGAAGTTATTAAATATGCTAACGAATATAATATTCCAGTTACGTTTTTAGGAAATGGATCGAATGTCATTATTAAAGACGGTGGAATTCGCGGGATTATAGTAAGTTTAATTCACATTACAGGTGTGACTGTAACAGGAACTACGATTGTAGCACAGTGCGGTGCAGCAATTATTGATGTATCACGTATTGCATTAAATCATAATTTAACGGGTCTTGAGTTTGCTTGTGGTATTCCAGGTTCAGTTGGCGGAGCATTATATATGAATGCTGGTGCTTACGGCGGTGAAGTATCGTTTGTGTTAACAGAAGCTGTTGTGATGACAGGTGATGGAGAGCTACGTACTTTGACGAAAGAAGCATTTGAATTTGGATATCGTAAGAGTGTATTTGCGAACAACCATTATATTATTCTTGAAGCGAGATTTGAACTTGAAGAAGGTGTGCATGAAGAAATTAAAGCAAAAATGGATGATTTAACGTTTAAACGTGAATCAAAACAGCCTCTAGAATACCCTTCATGTGGTAGCGTATTTAAGCGCCCACCCAATAACTTTGCGGGTAAATTGATTCAAGAATCAGGACTACAAGGTAAGCGAATTGGCGGAGTGGAAGTTTCTTTAAAACACGCTGGATTTATGGTTAATGTGGATAACGGCACAGCACAAGATTACATTGATTTAATTCACTTTGTACAAAAGACTGTTGAAGAGAAATTTGGCGTGAAGTTAGAGCGAGAAGTAAGGATTATTGGAGAAGATAAAGAGTAACGAAATACGTATGAAAATGTGAATTATTTTAAAATAACATTTGGGTATTGTTGACAATTTGTTTTCAATTCAATATAATGGCTAATAATTTAACAAATAATATACGTTGAAAGAGCCCAGTAGCAGTTTGTCACTGTTAATGAGAGAGCTAGGGGTTGCTGGAACCTAGCACAAACAAACTTGCGAATTACACTCTGGAGTATCTTAGGTAATGCTAAGCGGATTGGCAATCGATATTATTGCTAAGAGTGGTATGAGTAGCTATGCTATTTATACAAACTGGGTGGTAACACGGTGAATAATCGTCCCTATGTCATAGACATAGGGACTTTTTGTTTTCAAAAAATAGAGGGGATGACAAAAGATGAATATTATTGATGAATTAGAATGGCGTGGCGCTATTAATCAACAGACGGACGAAGAAGGTTTACGTAAGCTAGTAGAAGAGAAACAGATTTCACTATACTGCGGAGTTGATCCGACTGGTGATAGTATGCATATTGGCCATTTGATTCCGTTTATGATGATGAAGAGATTCCAGTTAGCTGGCCATCATCCAGTTATTTTAATTGGCGGGGCAACAGGAACAATTGGTGATCCGAGCGGACGTCAATCAGAACGTCAACTTCAAACGTTAGAAGTCGTTCAGCATAATGTGGATGCGTTAACAGCACAAATGAAAAAGCTATTTGATTTTGGCGGAAATAGCGAAGTGAAGATGGTAAATAACTACGACTGGACACATGAAATAAATATTATTGAGTTTTTACGTGATTACGGGAAAAACTTTAGCATTAATAGTATGTTAGCGAAGGACATTGTAGCGAGTCGTTTAGATACAGGAATTTCTTTCACAGAATTTACGTACCAAATTTTGCAAGCGATGGACTTCCATCATTTATACACGAAAGAAGATGTTCAACTGCAAATTGGTGGTAGTGACCAATGGGGAAATATTACGAGTGGTTTAGATTTAATTCGTAAGTTAGAAGGGCACGAAGCGAAAGTATTCGGACTAACAATTCCGTTATTATTGAAATCTGATGGTACGAAGTTTGGTAAATCTGCAGGTGGTGCGGTTTGGCTTGATCCTGAAAAAACAACACCGTTTGAATTTTACCAGTTCTGGGTGAATACAGATGACCGTGATGTAGTGAAATACTTGAAATACTTTACGTTCTTAACGAAAGAGCGCATCGATGAATTGGCAGTGAAGGTAGAAACAGAGCCTCATAAACGTGAAGCACAAAAAGTATTAGCGGAAGAAATGACGAAATTCGTTCATAGCGAAGAGGCGCTCCTACAAGCTGTGAAAATTACAGCAGCATTATTTAGCGGAGATATTAAATCGTTAACAGCTGATGAAATTGAACAAGGTTTTAAAGAGATGCCAACATTCGAGTCTTCAAAAGAGACGAAAAACATCGTAGAATGGCTAGTTGATTTAGGAATTGAACCATCTAGACGACAAGCACGTGAGGATATTAATAATGGAGCTATTTCGATGAATGGCGAAAAGGTAACAGATGTGGGTACAGATGTTACTGTAGAAAATTCATTTGATGGACGATTTATTATTATTCGTAAAGGGAAGAAGAACTACAGCCTAGTTAAATTAGGATAATAATTTGTGTGAAAGGATGGGAGTAGGAAGAATACTTCCATTCTTTCATATACACAATTTAGACATAAAATAATCAGTAAATTTAGATAATTTAAAGGGTTATATGACTTTTCTGCCGAATAAATAAGTTAGAGAAAATTACGGATAAAAATAGCCCGAATCATGCAGGGCATGATTCGGGCTTATGTTCAGATTAGTAAGCTAAGCTGAATAGACCTTTAATGTGTGATAAGTAACGAACGTTACTTGCTTCTTTCATTAATGATGCTGGTAAGCCTTTAAGTGGAGTATTGCTTGCTCCGATTGTAGCAACAGCATCTTTACGTCCTAGACTAGCAAGTGTTCCAGAGTTTACAGGTGCGAACTCTTCGAATGCTTTGCCTTCTAGTGCTGCGTATAAGTTGTATCCAATTAACTCACCCATTTGCCAAGCGATTTGTGCAGTTGGTGGGTATGGACGTCCGTCTGGAGCGAAGACAACAGCGCTGTCTCCAGCAACGAATACGTCTTTGTGAGAAGTAGATTGTAGGTATGCATCAACTGTTGCACGACCACGGTTTACTTCAAGACCTGATTCACCGATTAATGGGTTACCTTGTACGCCACCTGTCCAAACGAATGTGTTAGCAACAAGTTTTTGACCGTCTTTTAAGTCGATTTCATTGCCAGCAACGTTTGTTACAGGAAGACCTGTTAAGAATGTAACACCGCGTGCTTCTAGGCTAGTAGTTGCACGTTCGATTAAGTGGTCTGGTAATACTGGAAGGATTTTTGGACCTGCTTCAACAAGAAGAAGTTTAACTTCTTTTGGATTTACGCCGTGGCTTTTTGCAAGTTTAGGCATAATGTCAGCAAGCTCACCAACTAGCTCAACGCCAGTTAATCCGCCACCACCAATTACGATTGTAGCATCAGCTTCGTTTTTCGTTTTCGCGTATTCACGAATACGGTCTTCAACGTGTTTGTAGATTTTGTTTGCATCAGCAGCAGATTTTAATACCATGCTGTTTTCTTCTAGTCCTGGAATACCGAAGTAAGCAGTTTTACTTCCTAAAGCAACTACAAGTGCATCGTAAGATAAAGTAGTGCCGCCAGCTAGCTTGATTTCTTTGCTATCAACTGAGAATGACTCAACTGTTGCGATTTTAAGATCGATATCTTTACCTTTGAAAAGCTTTGTAAGTGGCATTGCAATTG
Source organism: Bacillus cereus group sp. BfR-BA-01379 (assembly GCF_022663605.1). Taxonomy (NCBI): domain Bacteria; kingdom Bacillati; phylum Bacillota; class Bacilli; order Caryophanales; family Bacillaceae; genus Bacillus; species Bacillus cereus group sp. BfR-BA-01379. Next base: position 12,581 of record NZ_JAKUFT010000028.1, on the reverse strand, counting down.
CTTGCTCAGCAACGTTACCAGCTGCAAGGCGGTGTAATTCAGTGATGATTTGGTGTGTTGGGTATTGATTAATCACTGTAACTTGTGCTTCTGATTTGCTGTAATATTTACGTACGTTTAAAGCGGCAAGAAGACCGCCATAACCAGCGCCTAAGATGACAATTTGTTTTGACATAGTATGATATCCCCCGTCTTTACTAATTGTTGTTATAAGTTAAATTATTTATTGTTACGTTCTGCACTAATTTGAAGGTATGCGTTCACAAAGCGGAACATTTTTTGTGCTTGTGGGTCTTTTAGTAATTTTAATAGACCGAATAGGCCGATAACTTCGTTGCTTTCGTCAGCACGATCTTTCGCTTCGATAGCAGTAGCAGCCATGCCTTTCACTGTATCTTTTACAGGTTCTACAAGCTCTGTGATTGCACTAACAGTGTCGCTTTTTAATACTTCATCAGTAGCAACAGTTTGAGCGAAGTCATAAGACTTAGTTAAAATATTAACAAGCTCAGTTAATTTTGGAAGCTGTTCTACTAGTGTAGTTAATGATTCTTGTACCTCAGGTTTTAACAACTGATCAAGTACATCAAGTTGTCCTTGGCTAGCAGAAATTTGTACAGTTTCTTGTTCTGGCTTTGTTTGAGTCATAGTTTCTGGCATCTCCAATTCTCCTTTACGATAGCAATACTCTTATTTTTTATAGGTAAGATAGTAAACGCTTGCGAAACTTTATACAAAGTTTCACAAAGCACAATAAAATGCCTTTAAATTTATGCCAGCAAGTAAGCTGAAATCATAAATCCAAAACCATAATGTCCTACCTATTATTTATGAACTGTCCGATACTTGGCTTGTCCGCATAATGGAAAGTTCCTTTATCGGAAAGTGTATATAATATATATCCTATATTATATACTATATACACCTATGTTAACATAAAAATGATTCCTAATTATTTGATATTAAGTGTATAACGTAGTACTGACAAGGTGTGAAAGCGCATAAATTATTTTGTTAAGCTAAGAAATGTACGTGTATATAAATAAAAAAAGGAAAAAATGGACAAATTCATGTTCATTTTTTCCTTTTTTATTGTTCATCTTCTGTTATTAGCATCGATGTGTTACCGCTTTTTTCAAGATGGCATTCGCCCCAAGTACAAAGGGAATCAAGAATGGATTCTAAAGACCAACCGTAGTCTGTAAGGGAATATTCTACTTTCGGTGGTACTTGATTGTATACCTTTCTTTGAATAACGCCATCTTCTTCTAATTCGCGTAATTGCTGCGTTAACATTTTCTGTGTAATACCAGGCATGAGACGTTTTAATTCACTCGTTCTCTTTGTACCTTTCGTTAAGTGGCAAAGAATAACGACTTTCCATTTTCCGCCGATAACCTCTAAAGTCGCTTCAACGGGAATGTTATATTTCTTCATATAAAAATCTCCTTTGATGAATGTAGATTTCAGTTCTCCAACAAAAGAAGCTAAATAATTTAAATGTTACTAAAAAGTACCTATAGCACTTTAAAGTACGTACTTTTTATCCTGTTGAATATGTTCCATAATAGCATATGTAAGAGGGAAATGAGTAGTACGGTACCAAAAAGTGCCTATGTTACTTTTTGGTACCTATCGTACTTTTAAGTGCGTTCTTCAAAAAAAGAGTGAAGCCATTCATAATAGCATATATGAGCAGTAAATTTATTTTTGTAGAAGAAAAAAGGCCTTTTTTCATACTATTATGATTGGATTTCTCGCATTAAGGAGGAGTTCAATTGAATTCATATACAGTATCTTCTTCGGCAGTACAGACGAATCGGAGAAGTATGTTTGCTTTATTAGCACTAGCCATTAGTGCGTTTGGAATTGGTACAACCGAATTTATTAGTGTCGGTTTATTACCATCTATTTCAGAGGATTTACATGTTTCTGTTACAACAGCGGGTTTAACCGTTTCTTTATATGCATTAGGAGTAGCGTTTGGTGCCCCAGTATTAACGTCATTAACAGCTAGTATGTCGCGAAAGACGTTATTAATGTGGATTATGATTATTTTTATTATAGGAAATGGAATTGCGGCGGTGGCAACAAGTTTTACTGTGTTACTTATCGCGAGGGTTGTATCTGCGTTTGCGCACGGCGTTTTTATGTCGATAGGTTCCACCATTGCGGCTGCACTTGTACCAGAGAATAAACGTGCGAGCGCAATTGCATTTATGTTTACTGGTTTAACCGTTGCGACCATTACAGGTGTACCAATTGGAACGTTTATCGGTCAACAATTTGGCTGGAGAGCATCGTTTATTGTAATTGTGGCAATTGGAATCGTTGCCTTAATCGCCAATAGTATGCTAATTCCTTCTAACTTAAAAAAAGGTACGCCTGTATCATTTCGTGATCAATGTAAGCTGATTACGAATGGAAGACTATTACTTGTATTTATTATTACTGCATTAGGATACGGGGGAACATTCGTAACATTTACGTATTTATCTCCGTTATTACAAGAAGTAACAGGATTTAAAGCAAGTACCGTTACAATTATTTTGTTAGTGTACGGAATCGCAATTGCGATTGGGAATATGGTCGGCGGAAAATTATCAAATCATAATCCGATTCGAGCATTATTTTACATGTTCTTTATTCAAGCAATTGTATTATTTGTTTTAACATTTACAGCGCAGTTTAAAGTCGCTGGATTCATCACAATTATTTTCATGGGACTATTCGCATTTATGAATGTTCCAGGGTTACAAGTGTATGTCGTTATATTGGCTGAGAGGTTTGTTCCAAGTGCTGTGGATGTAGCATCCGCGATTAACATTGCAGCGTTTAACGCAGGGATCGCTCTTGGTGCTTACTTAGGCGGCATTGTAACGAACTCGTTAGGGTTAATTCATACAGCTTGGGTAGGCGGAATTATGGTAGTAGGTGCTGTTATGTTAACAGCGTGGAGTATGACGTTAGAAAAAAGAGATCAAGTAAAATAAGGGAGAGAAAATATAATGAAACATTTACAAAGTACAACAACATTGCATAACGGTGTAGAAATGCCTTGGTTCGGTTTAGGTGTATTTAAAGTCGAGGATGGACCAGAACTTGTAGAAGCTGTGAAATCAGCGATTAAAGCAGGATATCGCAGTATCGATACAGCTGCGATTTATGGAAATGAGAAAGCAGTAGGAGAAGGAATTCGCGCTGGCATAAAAGAAGCAGGGATTTCTCGAGAAGATTTATTCATTACTTCAAAAGTGTGGAATTCGGATCAAGGGTATGAAACGACACTTGCTGCATATGAAGAAAGCTTAAAAAAATTAGAGCTAGATTATTTAGATTTATATCTTGTTCATTGGCCTGTAGAAGGAAAATACAAAGAGTCGTGGAGAGCGTTAGAAACACTTTATAAAGAAGAACGCGTACGTGCAATTGGCGTAAGTAACTTCCAAATCCATCATCTGCAAGACGTACTAGCAGGTGCAGAAATGAAACCGATGATTAACCAAGTGGAATATCACCCTCGCTTAACACAAAAAGAATTACAAGCTTTCTGTAAAGAGCAGGGTATTCAAATGGAAGCATGGTCACCACTTATGCAAGGTCAATTGTTAGATAACGAAACATTGCAAGAAATTGCTGATAAGTATGGTAAAACGACAGCTCAAATCATTTTACGCTGGGATCTTCAAAATGAAGTTGTAACAATTCCGAAATCAACGAAAGAACACCGCATTATTGCAAACGCTGATATATTTAATTTTGAATTAACGAAAGAAGATATGGAGAAAATCGATGCGTTAAACGAAAATCATCGCGTTGGTCCAGATCCTGATAACTTTGATTTCTAAACTTATAGTGGAGAGAAAGAGTGCAAACAGTTTGCACTCTTTTTTTTGTTTTGCTTATGTATAAAAAAAAATTCTAACTAAATAATAAACAGAAGAAAATTTGTTATTTCATAAGGGGTTGTAAACATGAATATAAAAAGATCGTTCAAGCTAATGGCCGCTTTTTTGAGTGTTTTATTTGTATTTGCGAACTTATTATTTCCACTTCAAAAAGCATTCGCGGAAGTTATGGATCATACAAAGTATGAAATGGATTGGAGTTATAGTAGGTCAAAGAAGAAACCAATTCGAACAGAGCTTATAAAAACGGCAGATGGTAAGATTGCTTTTTGCTTAAATGTAGATTTGAAATCTCCAAGCGGTCAAGATTTACCGGAAATGGGGAAAGTGGATATTAATGTGTACCGTGTATTATTAAACGGATATCCACAAAAGAGCCCACAAGAATTAGGTGTTTCTGATTGGAGAGAAGCGCATTATGCAACGCAGCTTGCAGTATGGAATGCTTTAAAACAAATCGATATTAATGATTTAGATTTCCGAAATAAAAATGTAGAAAAGGTAACGAAAGACATCGTTGCAAAAGCAAATGCTAGTGAAGAATTACAAGAAATTACGATGAGCGTCGTACCATCAGAAGAACAACAAGCAGTGTTGAAAAATGATTTCTTTGAAACAGGTTTATATACAGTAGAAACAAACGCGAAAAGCGGAACGTATAAAGTACAAGCAACAGGTGCACCAGCGGGAGCGAAGTTTGTAAATGAAAAGGGCGAAGCAAAAACGGAATTTAATGTGGGAGAAAAGTTCCGCATCTTAATTCCAAAACAAACACCAGCTGGTGGATTTAGCTTTAAAGTAATAGGAAAATTAACGAAGCTACAAGGTATCGCGCATAAGGGCACACCAACAATTCAAAATGCAGTCGTATTACTTGAACGAAGTGAGGAAAAAACAAGTCCGGAGTTATCGGTAAGTTGGAAAACTGCAAATGGTCATGATAACAATAAACCACATACTCCAAATGAACCGCATAAACCGAATCAAAAGAGATAATAAAAAAGCATTGGTCGTGTGCCAATGCTTTTTTATATGAACGATAAAATTATAGTAGAAAAATTAAATGCGGGGTAAAATTACTGTTTATACAGTTTAAACTCTATTTAGAAATAATATAAATATATTGAAATCTAAACGTTACAATTAATAGATTATATTCACAAAATTGTAACATTATTCTGATTGAAAAGGCTATCAAACAAAGTAGAAAGCGTGTAAAATTCAGTTGGAAAAACTACCTATAGATGGTCGTATATGAAGAAAATGTAAGTTTCTATTATTATTCATAACTTAAGATGTATAGATGACAATACTGAAAATATATCTTTTACTATTCTCTTTTTATGTAGAGAGAACTCATCACAAGTAGAGGGAAGTGGGGAGGATACGTTACATAAAAATTTTTATAATGTAAGAAAGCGAATACATTGGGAGGAATACGGTAGTGATTGATACAGGTGCGCGAGGTGTTAGTCTATTCATTAAATGTTTTTATAAAAATAATAGGATGTCTTATTAAATGAATATCTATATAGGATGGTATTTCTAAATAAAGGAACAGGGGACACAGATTATGTCGAAGAAAAAGAGTAGTAGGGTATTAGTGGCTAGTGTTTGTTTAGCTACGTTATTAACGCCATATGGATTTGAATTACCTAAGGTGTATGCAGAGATGACGATTGAAGATAAGGAGAAACAGCAAGAAGAGCGAGTGTATCAATTGCTGCCAAAAGGTGATGTAGAAGGGATGCGTGAGTTGCATCAGCGTCGAATGAGTTTTTCACCTTACGAACCAACGGGCATTTATGTAAATCCAGGTGAAGAAGTAGTTATTCAAGTAGAAGGGACTCAACAGATTAAAGCTTATATTGGTACATATTCTTATGAAAAAGAAGAACCTAAACAATTCAATTTAAATCCTGGTGAGAATAAAATTTCTTCTCCAAATGGGGGACTATTATACTTTTATAATTATCACAACACAGGAGAAGTAGTGGCTAAAGTGAAAAAAGGTGGTACACCAAATCCTTTATTTATTTTAGGTAAACATACGACAGAAGATTGGAAACGTATGTTGAAGGATTTACCGAATCCATATGCAATTGAAATGAAAGGAGAAAATAGTTTACTAACTATGCATCCTGAGACTGTAGCGGAGCATTTAAAACAAGAAGATCCAGCTGCGTTATTAAAGAAACACGATGAAATAATTAATATAGAACATAAGATATCAGGTTTATCAAAAGATGGTGTGGGAGTTGCGAATCAAGGTAAACATTCTATTCATTTTGTTGAAGACTGGTATACGGACAATTATATGTATGCGACTTATTATCGAACAGCTTATAGTAAAGGGAATTTAGAGTCAGTACTAAATCTAGAAGAGTTAACTAATGATGGATGGGGGCCTTGGCATGAAGTGGGACATCAACATCAACAGAACACTTGGTTATGGGATGGACTTGGAGAAGTAACTGTTAATATTTATTCTTTGGCAGTTCAAACTACATTCGGGCATGAAACAAGGTTAGAGCAAGAGGGGCGCTATGAAGCTGCATTTGCTTATTTAGGTAAACCGGATGCACAAGAGAAGATGAATGTATTTGAGAAATTAGTTATGTTTTGGCAGTTGCATTTAGCTTATGGGGATCAATTCTATCCGAATTTACATCAAATGTATCGTTTGTTACATGATACAGAACTGCCTAAATCTGATGAAGAGAAAAAGCAGATGTTTATTTATATGACGTCAAAAGTGGCAGGACAAAATTTAATTCCTTTCTTTGATAAATGGGGATTAATTGCAAATGATGGTACGAAAGAAAAGATTGAAAAATTAAATTTACCAAAATTAGAAAAAGAAATATGGTTATCTACAGATAGCAATCCAATTCGTGAAAAACAAACTGAGTTATATGAAGTTCCATATGGCGAGCCAAATAATGAAAAAATACAAAATATAGTAATCGGTACTACATATGATGAGAAAAAAGCAAAAGAACTTGTGCGGAATTTAGGAGAAGGCGTAAAAACAACAGGTGTGATTATACAAGATAAGCCTGAAGTTGGAGAAAAAACTGTAAAAGTAGAAATTGTAGATAGAAAAGGAAATAAGAATTTCATTCCAGTTGTAGTGAATGTTGGGTATGGGGATAGCTTACTTGTATATGGATTGAACTATACTGGGGAGGGAGACTTGAAGTCAACCGTAACTCTACATCATGGTACGAAAAAATTTAGTGCAACAGATACAAAAAATTTAATTCACGATTATTTTAAAGATGAAAAGTATTTTGAGTTCACACTGTACGATAAAGAAGGAAGAGAGAAGAAAAATGTAGCGGTAAAAGGTTTAGAGAATACGCAAGCTTTTGCCAAGGAAGTAAATGGGCTTGCATTTGAGTATGGAGATGTAGTGAAAGTATATCATGCGGAATCTTCTCGTTTACATTGGTATCAAAAAGATGTATATGTGGGCGAAGGGAAAAGCAAAGAAATAAAGGAATTAGTCTTCAAAATCACTGAAAATGGATTTGAAAGATTAGACGGCGAGCAAACAGTCAAAGCAAATCCACAAAAAGTAGTGATCGGGACAGATGTTGAAAAATTAAACGCAAAAGATTTTGTTGAAGTAAAAGATGGAGAAGTAATTGGATTTGTAGAAAAGCCAATTACATCAAAAATCGGTGAACAAAAAGTAAAAGTAGAAACGAAAGATCGATTTGGAAATAAGCAAGTGACGGAAATTCCTTTAACAGTAACATATGGAGATAGCCTACTTGTATACGGATTAAGCTATGGTACTGACGATATGAAGTCGATTATAACAGTACACCACGATACGAAAAAACTGAGTGCGACAGATACAAAGAACTTAATTCATGATTACTTTAAAGATGAAAAGTATTTTGAATTCACATTGTACGATAAAGAAGGAACAGTGAAGAAAAATATAGCGGTAAAAGGTTTAGAGAATACGCAAGAATTTGCTAAGGGAGTAAATGGACTTGCATTTGAGTATGGAGATGTAGTGAAAGTATATCATGCGGAATCTTCTCGTTTACATTGGTATCAAAAAGATGTATATGTGGGCGAAGGGAAAAGCAAAGAGATAAAGGAATTAGTCTTCAAAATCACTGGAAATGGATTTGAAAGGTTAGACGGCGAGCAAACAGTCAAAGCAAATCCACAAAAAGTAGTAATCGGAACAAATAGCGAAACGTTAGACGCGAAGAACTTTGTTGAAGTAAAAGATGGAGAAGTAGTTGGGTTTGTAGAGAAACCAAATACAGCGAAAATCGGTGAACAAAAAGTAAAAGTAGAAACGAAAGATCGTTTCGGAAATAAGAAATTTACGGAAGTACCACTGGAAGTAATTTACGGAGATAGCATTATGTTCTTTGGTACATGGCATGGTGGAACGAATATTAAATCGATCGTGACATTAAAACATGAAGAAAAGAAATTTAGTACAACTGGCGCAGAAGGTTCGGCGCATACGTCATTTAAAGAACAAAAGTATATGGGAATGACTGTATACGATAAAGATGGAAAAGAAAAGAAAGAAGTATCAGTAAAGGGGTCTGAAAACACAAAAGGATTCGCAGAACAATTCAATGGAATGACATTTGAATATGGGGATATGGTAAAGGTATATCAAAAAGAGTTTGATAGATTTAAAGTGTATAAAAAGAATGAGCTAGTGGATACGCAGTATGGTGTTCATGAAGTAATCTTTAAAGTGACAGAGCACGGTTTCGAGAGAGTGGAAGCTCAACAAGAAGTAACGGCGGTACCGCAAAAAGTGGTAATCGGCACAGAAATTGAAAAGTTAGAAGCAAAAAACTTTGTTGAAGTAAAAGACGGAGAAGTAGTTGGATTTGTAGAGAAACCAAATACAACGAAAATCGGAGAACAAAAAGTAAAAGTAGAAACGAAAGATCGATTTGGAAATAAGCAAGTGACGGAAGTACCTCTAACAGTAACATATGGAGATAGCTTATTAGTATACGGATTAGGTTATAGAGATGGTGACTTGAAATCAATTGTAACTCTGCATCATGATACGCAAAAATTTAGTACGACAGATACAAAGAATCTAATTCATGATTACTTTAAAGATGAGAAGTATTTTGAATTCACACTGTACGATAAAGAAGGAAAAGCGAAGAAAAATATAGCGGTAAAAGGTTTAGAGAATACGAAAGCTTTTGCTAATGAAGTAAATGGACTTGCATTTGAGTATGGAGATGTAGTGAAAGTATATCATGCAGAATCTTCTCGTTTACATTGGTATCAAAAAGATGTATATGTGGGCGAAGGGAAAAGTAAAGATATAAAAGAATTAGTCTTCAAAATCACTGAAAATGGATTTGAAAGGTTAGACGGTGAGCAAACAGTAAAAGCAAATCCACAAAAAGTAGTAATCGGAACAAATAGCGAAACGCTAGATGCGAAGAAATTTGTTGAAGTACAGGGTGGAGAAGTAGTAGGTTTTGTAGGTAACCTTGATACGACAAAAATTGGTCAGCAAACAGTGAAAGTAGAAACGAAAGATCGTTTTGGCAACAAAAAAGTAACAGAAGTAGCATTGGAAGTAACGTATGGAGATAGTCTTGTATACAAAGGGCTTAGTGACGTAATTCGTTCTATTGTAACGTTCAATCATGAAGGGCAGAAATTACATGTAACGCATACGAATGAACAAATTCATAGTTATTTTAAAAATGAATTATACATGGGAATTACGCTATATGATCAAAATGGGATTGAGAAAAAATATGTAACAGCAGAAGGACAAGAAACTTCGAAGAATTTTGCTGAGCAAGTAAATGGCACCTCATTCCAGTATGGGGATGTAGTGAAAGTATATCATGCTGAATCAGATCGCTTGAATTGGTATAAAAAGAGTGAGTTAGTTGGAAAAGGAGATGCGAAAAAGTTTAAAGAAATTTCCTTTAAGATTACTCCGAATGGTTTAGAGCAAGTACAATAATAAAAAAAGCTCGTAAACATTATGTTTACGAGCTTTTTTTATTATTCAGCTTCAGAAACAACTGTGAAGCGTTCGTTTACGTGTTTTGGATTTTCGATTTCATCAAGTGCTGCAACTGCGAAGTCTTCGTAACTTACGTAGCTATCACCTTTTGCGTTAACAAGAAGGTTGTCTTTGCCAGCTGTATAAGAGCCTGTGCGTTTTCCTAATGCAAATAGTGCAGAAGGGCTGATGAATGTCCAAGTAATATCGTTAGTTTGTTGCAGAATTTCTAAGTTTTTTCCTTGGTTTTGAGCTGTTGCAAGGTATTCATTTGGGAAACCTGGTGTATCAAATACACGTGTTGTTTTCTCTTCGTCTACAAATAAGCTTCCAGCGCCGCCAACTACAAGTAATTTTGTGTTAGGTGCACCTTTCATCGCTTCAATAAGTACGTTTCCTGCATCTACGTGAAGGTGTTCTTCGCCTGCTGGAGCACCGAATGCATTTACAACTACATCAAATGCTTGTAGGTCATTAGATGTAAGAGAGAATACATCTTTCTCTAAAACTTTTACGTTTTCTTCTGTAATTTTTGCAGCGTTTCTTACGATTGCAGTTACTTCATGTCCGCGATCTAATGCTTCTTTTAAAATACGACTTCCTGCTTTACCAGTTGCTCCGATGATTCCGATTTTCATAATAAATCCCTCCAAAGTGTTTTGTTAAAGTGTATATCTGAAAGTAAATGAATTTGTTGTAATTAGGTTTGTTACAACCTGATGTAATCATTATAGTTACAGGTTGATGCTTTTGTCAATGGGGTAGTTTGTAGATTTATTTTTTGTTTTAGTATGCACAGTTAGAGGGAAGAGAGTCATAAGGATATTGTTACTTCGTGCCTGGCTAATATTTGGAAATTGCAAATTGTCGAAAAATGTTGATTTTTGAATGTTTTTTAAATATAATTCGTTTTATGGAGAAAAGGAGGGGTTAATTGTATGAATATTTTAGAGCAATTTATTTCATCAACGAATACAATTCTTTGGTCATATATTCTTATTGCAATGTTAATTGGTTTAGGTCTTTATTTTTCTATTAAATTGAAATTCGTACAAATTACTCATTTAGGGGAAATGGTTCGACTAATGAGTGATGGATTAACTGGAAAGACGCGTAAAAAAGGTAGTGTATCTTCTTTCCAAGCGTTCTGTATGAGTTCGGCAGCTCGTATTGGTATCGGTAATTTAGCTGGTGTAGCGTTAGCTATTTCTATGGGAGGACCTGGCGCAGTATTTTGGATGTGGGTTATTGCGATTATCGGAGCTTCTTCAAGTTTCGTAGAAAGTACGCTTGCACAAATTTATAAAATAAAAGATGGCAGTGGCTTCCGTGGTGGTCCTGCTTATTATATGGAAAAAGGTTTAAATAAACGTTGGATGGGAATTTGGTTCTCTATCCTTATTACAATTAGTTATGGTTTAATTTTTAACTCAGTACAAGCAAATACAGTTACATTAGCATTTAAAAATGCTTTTGGTATTGAGCGTTATATTGTTGGGATTGCATTAGCTGCATTAGTTGCGGTTATTATTTTTGGTGGTGTAAAAAGTATCGCACGTATGTCGGAAATGATTGTTCCGCCAATGGCGCTTATTTATATTGCGGTAGCTATTTTTGTTGTCATTAAAAACTTCTATTTAATACCAGATGTGTTTACGGAAATCTTTAAAGGTGCATTCGGTTTAGATTCAGCTGTAGGTGGTGGTATCGGTGCTGCAATGAAATATGGTATTCAGCGCGGATTATTCGCGAACGAAGCAGGTATGGGTAGTGCGCCGAACGCGGCAGCAACAGCTGATGTAACGCATCCAGCGAAACAAGGTTTTATTCAAACGATTGGTGTTTTAGTAGATACATTCTTAGTATGTACATCAACAGCATTTATCGTACTATGTTCTGGTGCATATAAAGCGACAAATTTAGAAGGTATTGAATTAACGCAAAATGCATTAAGTTCACAAATTGGCCCGTGGGCGAGCAGTTTCTTAGCGATTATTATTTTCTTATTTGCATTCAGTTCACTTTTAGGAAATTACTATTATGGTGAAACGAATATTGAATTCATTAAACAAAGTAAAACTTGGTTAACAATTTACCGTATTGCGGTAGTTGCAATGGTGTTATTCGGTTCTATTGCGACGCTTCAAGTCGTATGGAATATGGCAGATTTATTCATGGGTCTAATGGTAATTACAAACTTAATTGCGATTACACTTCTTGGGCGATTTGCATATGCTGCTTTGGCAGACTATGTAAGGCAAAAGAAACAAGGAAAAGATCCAGTCTTCAGTGCAGATTCGATTCCAGGTTTAACGAATACAGAGTGTTGGGATAAGTCAGCGGTAACGGATAAAGAAAAAGCGGTATAATGAAAAAACGAGCATCGAGATGAATTCGATGCTCGTTTTTTTGATCTTTTTTTCTGTGATTTGTAGAAAATATGTGGTTGGGTATTAGGTAAATGCACTAGTTAAGTACAGTTTTATTTTATGAAAAAATCTGTATGTAACATAACGTAACGCATTCATGTCATAAAAACTAACATGAATTTGTCGAAAATTCTTGATTACTAAAAGTTTTTAGAATATAATTTTCTTATTGTTAGGAAGAGGGGGCAATACAATTATGGATTTTTT
>NZ_JAKUFT010000027.1:0-60200 GCF_022663605.1 Bacillus cereus group sp. BfR-BA-01379 | reverse complement strand
ACAATTGCCACCAGAACCGCTATCGCCAGAACCGTTGCCACCAGAGCCATTGCCACCGGAACCATTGCCACCAGAACCGCTACCGCCAGAACCATTGCCACCGGAACCATTGCCACCAGAACCACTATCGTCCTGAGAACCGCTGTTTCCTGGTGGTTTATTATTATCTTTTGAGTTACCTTCTGCTAAATGATCGTTATTTTGTACAATTGCGTTTGTTGCTGGAGAGAAGTTTTCCGTTGCTGCATTACCGATATTTAAACCGCTAAAAAAAGATAAAGAGAGTGTTGATGCTAAAATGAAGATTTTCGTCATTGTTTTCCTCCTAAGAAATTAATATTCCATCTAAAATACATCCCTTTGTAATATTTCTTAGGAAAAAGAGTTTTATGCAAAAAAAACTATATATAGAAAAAGGTGGTGTATTTTTGAAGAGAGAAAAGAGTTAGTGTAAATTCTTTATAATAGTAGAGTGGTGGGAATTTTACACTCATTACAGTAGAGGAAGTGACAGCAGATGAAAGAATATATTGCATTTGATATTGGTGGTACACAAATTAAATATGGGATTGTTTCAGAAACAGGGACAGTACGAAAGCATAAAACAGTTCTAACAGAAATTCATTTGGGTGGGGAACAAATCATTCAAAAACTTATTCTTCTATCCAAACAATTAATGAATGAACATACGATTTCAGGAATTGGCATTAGTACTGCGGGAATTGTTAATATTCATAAAGGAGTTGTAATGGGAGGGGTAGAGCATATTCCGAACTACGCAACTATTCCTATTATTGATAGATTGCAAGAGGTATTACAAGTTCCTGTGTCCGTTGAAAATGATGTGAATTGTGCAGCTTTGGGTGAGAAGTGGAAAGGTATTGGAAACGGAAAAAGAAATTTTATTATGCTTACTCTTGGAACTGGTATTGGAGGAGCGATTTTTATAGATGGAGAGTTATACAGAGGACATTCTTTTAGTGCTGGTGAATGGGGAAATATGTTAATAGAAGGAAAGCCGTTTGAAGAGGTCGCTTCCATTTCAGGGTTAATTCGTCTTGTACGAAAATATAAAGGTGAAAGTGATTGGAATGGAAAAACGATTTTCGAACTGTACGATAAAGGAGATAGAGAAGTTACGCAAACGGTTGAGGTTTTCTTTAAACATTTAGCCATTGGAATTAGTAATCTTGCTTATATTTTCAATCCAGAAATGATTGTTATAGGTGGAGGGATTACTGATAGAGGAAACCAGTTCTTAAAAGAAGTAAAAGAAGAGATAGAAAAATATTTAAACAAAGAGATTTATAGTAATTGTGAGATTGAACTTGCACAAAACGGTAATTGCGCAGGAATGATTGGTGCTATTTACCACTTCTTACATCATCATAAGTAAGTTATATGAATGTTTTCATATAACTGAGAATTTATCCTTTTTATCACTAGGTAAATAATGCTACAATATAAGGGAAGAATACAATATTTTCCGCCTTGGAAAATGCTTTGTAGAAAGGAAGAAACTGCATGCCTATTATTTTAGAAAAAGGTCAAAAGATCGATTTAACGAAAGGACAACCAAAAGTAGCAAAACTACAGGTTGGCTTAGGCTGGGATCCAATTGGGCAATCAGGTGGGTTTCTGTCTTCATTATTTGGAAGTAAACCAAATGTAGATTGTGATGCATCTGTTGTTATGTTAGAAGGAGATCGCTTTTTAAACAAAAACGATTTAGTTTACTTCGGAAACAAGCTTTCTACTTGTGGTAGTATTATTCATTCAGGAGATAATTTAACAGGTGAAGGCGCTGGTGATGACGAAACAATTTTCGTAGAATTACATAAAGTTCCGAGCCGTATTAATCGTTTAGTATTCGTTGTAAATATTTATGACTGTGTAAATCGTCGTCAAGATTTCGGGATGATTCGTAATGCATATATTCGAATTCAAAACCCGCAAACTGGTGAAGAATTAGCACGCTATAATTTATCGGATAATTATGCTGGCAAAACGACTCTAATTGCAGGTGAAATGTATCGCCACGGAAGTGAATGGAAGTTTTCAGCTGTTGGAGAAGGCACACAAGATAAAAACTTAAGTGAGATTGTATCACGTTATCAATAAAATAAACCGAGGAGGAATTGAATATGGCATCAATTTCATTGAAAAAAGGACAAAAGGTAGACTTAACAAAAACAAATCCAGGTCTTTCAAAAGTTCTTGTAGGACTTGGTTGGGATACGAATCGTTATGACGGACAAAACGATTTCGATTTAGATGTTAGTATTTTCTTAGTAGGTGCTAACGGTAAAGTTTCAGGTGCAGAGGATTTCGTTTTCTATAATAACCCAAAAGGTGCGAATGGTGCTGTCGAGCATTTAGGAGATAACCGAACTGGTGAAGGTGAAGGCGATGACGAATCGATTAAAGTAGATTTGAAAAATGTACCTGCACATATTGAACGTATTTGTTTCACAATTACAATTTACGATGGAGAAGGACGTAGCCAAAACTTCGGACAAGTTTCTAACTCTTTCGTACGTATTTTAGATGAAGAAAAGAATGCGGAGCTAATTCGTTACGATTTAGGAGAAGATTTCTCTATTGAAACAGCTGTTGTAGTAGGGGAATTATACCGTCATGCAGGTGACTGGAAGTTCAATGCAATCGGAAGTGGATTCCAAGGTGGATTAGCTTCTCTATGTAACAATTTCGGTTTAGATGTAGAGTAATAGCTTCGTATATCCATCGGTGAAACAGATGTTTACTGGTGGATATATTTTTTAAGATTAAAATATAGAGGTGAATATAAATGGTTATTCAATTGCAAAAAGGACAGAAGATTGATTTAGGTAAGACAAGCCCAGGTTTAACAAAAGCGGTAATTGGTCTTGGATGGGATATTAAATCTTATGACGGTGGATCAGATTTCGATTTAGATGCATCAGCATTCCTATTAGATGCGAACGGGAAATGTACGAAGGAAACTGATTTTATTTTCTATAATAATTTACAGTCTCCTTGTGGATCTGTTTTGCATACAGGGGATAACCGTACAGGTGAAGGTGAAGGCGATGATGAGCAACTTGTTGTGGACTTAAAGAAAGTTCCGGCAGATGTGAACAGAATTGCTATTACAGTTACAATTTATGATGGAGAAGGCCGTAATCAAAACTTTGGACAAGTTGGAAACGCGTTCGTTCGTTTAGCGAATGAAGAAACGAATGAAGAAGTTCTTCGTTTTGATTTAGGGGAAGATTTCTCCATCGAAACAGCAGTTGTCTTTTGTGAATTATACCGTCATAATGGACAGTGGAAGTTTAATGCAGTAGGAAGCGGTTTCCAAGGTGGCTTAGGTGCGCTTGTAAGAGCGTATGGCTTGGATGCATAGAAAGGAAACGATATTCGTTTCCTTTTTTTGACCTTTCTATAAATCTAGCAAAGAATAGGGGATAAAGGTAAGATGAGTATTTTGCAAGGAATCCTTGATACGTATGCTCAGTTTTTCGACTTGGACATGTGGATTAGAGTGTTGCAAGATCCAGTATCTTGGGGATTAATAGGTACACTTGTTGTACTTGAAGGTTTGTTATCTGCTGATAATGCACTTGTATTAGCAGTAATGGTAAAACACCTTCCGGAAGAAAAACGTAAAAAGGCATTATTCTATGGACTTATTGGAGCTTATGTATTCCGATTTATTGCGATTGGAATTGGAATGTTCTTAATTAAATTAGCATGGGTAAAAGTGTTAGGTGCACTTTACTTAGCTTGGCTTTCAGTTAAATACTTCATTGATAAAAGAAAAGGTAATGCAGAAGAAGAGGAAGCTCATGGTATGAACCAAAATAGTATTCTCTTCAGAATGTTTGGTGTCTTCTGGGGAACAGTTGCGATGGTTGAATTAATGGATATCGCGTTCTCTGTAGATAGCGTACTTGCTGCATTTGGTGTATCAAATGAAGTTTGGATTCTATTATTAGGTGGAATGCTTGGTATTTTAATGATGCGCGGTATCGCTGGTGTATTCTTAAAATTGTTAGAGCGTATTCCAGAACTGGAAACGACAGCATATATTTTAATCTTAATTATTGCAGCAAAAATGTTACTGTCTGTTATTCATATTGAAATAAGTCATGCAGTGTTCTTTATTATTTTAGTTGTAGCATTTGGAGCAACATTTATACTTCACTACATGAAGAATTCTGGACAAGCTAAAGAAGAAGTTGCAGCGACTAAAAATAATCATAAATAATTGAAATGGGTTTGCTCGTTTTACGAGCGCCCATTTTTTATAACCAAAAATAGTTTATAATAGAAGAAAGACTTAGAAAAAACGTAAATGTTTTTGGAGGTGAACTGTTGTGTTTTCACGTTTTACACTTCAACCATATGGATTAAAAGATGAATCAGATTTAAAGCAATTTGAAACACTTTTAGAAAAACGCCCACAGTATGAACTGACAGAGAATGAGATGAAATTTAGTTATATAGCATGTAGAATCCTTGGTGTTCCTAATGATGTAGATGAATATTTTAATGAGTTATTTGATTATAGTGAAGCGAAAGGAATCGAAGTTTTACACGAAAAAAATTTAAACAAAGTGATTGATTCGGAAAAGCTTCGTCATATTCAAGAAGTGTTCGGATTACATCAAGAAGCACCAAATGGTCTGACAGTAAATAGGTTAGTGGCACACTTATCTGGGAAACAACTTTTACCGAAAGTAGACAATCCTGACTTACAGCATTATATACATACGTCGTTTATTTCTGTATTGAAATTATACGAGAAACAACATAACCAATCGTTAAAAACAGAAGGATTCCGTCGTTTCTTAATTGATATAATTAAATTAAGTGAAAATTACGTAGCGAAGTGGTTTTCTACGGTTAATTATAAGAAACAAATGCCACGTATCGTTTGGTACGGTGATGCGACGGAGAGCCGTATATATTTCTTATACTTCCTTATTATGCTCGGCTGCGATGTACTTTATTATCATCCAGAAGGAAAAGATGGATTTGAGAATGTTGATGAAGAGGGAAAAAGTTTTGTTGTGTCTCATCCAGGTCGTATTTCTCTTGAGCCATTTCCAGATCGCCGCCGCGAACGTGTTGCAACAGTAGCGTATCAAGCTTCAAAAGAAATTGAGCAAGTACTTCACCACGATAATTCACTGCTGTACAAGCCGTGGCAATTCCGTTCATATACGCCTGTAGCTCGTACGCTCAAAACAACGTATGATGAACTCTTTTTAATTACGAAAGAAAAGGCATTTGTACGCCCGACATTCTTTGTTGAGAATAAACACATATATATCCCTTCTTTATTTGCGAAAATATCAGGTGTTTCAAAAAATGATAAAGAGTATTTTCAGCGATTAAAGGCTGTTACATCATTTGATAACAGTTTATTAATTAATACATTCCCGTTTACGAAAGAACAAAAAGCAAATTTCCAATATCATTACCGAGATGCTTTAGACCGCGGGGGGAAATTACATCCAGATTTAATTATGAACAGTCATTGGTGGCCGCATAAACGATTGCCAGAAGGATTACAACATGGTATTGCAGAGGCGATCATTCATGCGTGCGAAAGTGAAATGTGTAAACCAATTGCAAAAGAGACGAAACAAGATGTAGCGCTATATGTTTTCGCACAACTTTCTCAAATACCACCGAACATTTTAGAACAGCTTGAGAAATTTGATTATTCACAAGATGTACCGAAAATTGTTATATTTAATAATGAGAAGAGCGGAGAATTAACTCGTTCTGATGCTGTTTTATTACTATTTTTAAATCAAATAGGAGTAGATGTATTCCACTTCAATCCAACGGGACGAAATGATATTGAACCGTATATTGATGCAGCAGCATTTGATTCACATTGGCTTGAAGAAGTTAATTTCGATCTTGAGTTTCATGGTTCATCAGCCTATAAAAATTTATCACAAACAATAAAAGGACTATTTCGTCCATTTTTATAAGGAAAGGGAGAATACCATATGAATAACCCAGTCGTACTAGATTCGAAAACAGAATTAAATGAGCAAACAGCACAAGATGTTCGCTTGCAACTTAGACAAGATGCAGATGTGCAACGTATTTATAATGCGGTAGATATTAAGGATCAGTTAGAATTAATTGAACTTGGAAAAGAACCTTCTATGGAAATTTCACGTTTTGCTGATCAAATTTTACATACAATGTCTTTATCAAAAATAGAAGACTCTGGAGAATTATTAAAACAGCTTGGTAAAATTATGGACAGATTCGATAGCAAAGACTTTGCGGAAGAGAAAAGTGGTTTCTTCTCACGTATGTTCAAAAAAGCGGATAAAATGATTGAACAAATTTTTAGCAAGTATCAAACGATGGGCCGCGAAATTGATAAAGTGTATGTGGAAATTACGAAGTATCAAGATGAAATGAAAAAATCAATTGGTACGTTAGACGGTTTATATGAGCAAAACTTAAAATATTATTTAGACTTAGAAAAATACGTAGTAGCAGGGGAAATGTTATTAGATCGTTTAAATACAGAGTTAGTTCCGATGTATGAAGAGCGTGTACGTAACAATGACCAATTAGCAGGTATTGAATTAGAATCACTGAAAAACTCTGTTGAAATTTTAGAGCAGCGTATTGATGATTTAGAAAAAGCACGTATGGTTGCGTTACTTACAGCACCACAAATTCGTATGATTCAACGTGGTAACAATAAATTAATCGGTAAAATCAATACAGCATTTATTACAACGATTCCTATCTTTAAAAATGGTATCATTCAAGCGGTAAATGCGAAGCGTCAAAAGCTAGTGGCAGATTCTATGGCTGAACTGGATCGCCGTACAAATGAATTACTTAAGAAGAATGCACAAAATATCGCAACGCAAAGTGTGGAAGTAGCGAGATTATCTGGTTCTTCTAGTATTAAGATGGAAACACTTGAGGAAACTTGGAACATTATTTCAAGAGGTATGCAAGAAACACAACAAATTGAAGAACAAAATAAACGTGAGCGTGAAGAAAGCCGCAAACGAATGGCTACGTTAACTGAGAACATTAAAAAAGAATTACAAGGATAAATTGAAACTTTAATCAGCGGGGACATCTCCCAAAAATAGTGAAATAAATGAAAAGGCAATGAGGAGCAGTCCTCATTGCCTTTTAGTTTCTCTTCACTAATTTAATGATCTCATTCACAACAAGTGGAATGATACTTAATAAGAGAACAAATCCCCAATCTCGCATCGTTAATGCATGCACACCGAATATATTTGCAAGAGGTGGGATGGAGATGATACAAACTTGCATAAGAACACCGATAAGAAGGGAGAAAACTAAATATTTATTTGTAAAGATCCCAATTGAAAAAATGGATTTCGTTCTCGAACGCAAGTTAAATGAATGAACGAGCTGAGAAAAACTAAGAACGACAAATGCCATCGTTTGAGCATGTAATAGAGCATCTTCATCAATTTTCTCTGGGAAAAGAGGGAATAAATTTGTATCACCGGTATAGAATTTTGCTCCGGCGATAAAGGCTGCCAGCGTTAAAAGTCCAATGACAGCTCCATTGAAAATAAGAAAAGGAACGCTACCACTAAATAAGCTTTCTTTCGCATGTCGTGGTTTTTCCTTCATCACGTCTGGATCTTCAGGATCAACCCCAAGTGATAATGCAGGCAGTGTATCTGTAATTAAATTAACCCACAAAATGTGAATAGGTCGTAGTGGTGTTGCCCAGCCGAGTAAAATGGCTAAAAATAAAGCAATAATTTCTCCGAAGTTACAAGAGAGTAGGAAGAGAATTGATTTTTTTATGTTCCGATAAATATTTCTACCTTCCTCAACAGCCTTCACGATAGATGAGAAGTTATCATCCGTTAAAACGACATCCGATGCTCCTTTTGCAACGTCTGTTCCCGTAATGCCCATCGCTACGCCAACATCTGCTTGCTTTAAAGACGGTGCATCATTGACGCCATCACCAGTCATAGAAACGATATTGCCTTTTGCACGTAATGCTTTTACGATCTTTACTTTATGTTCTGGAGAGACCCTAGCGAATACATGTAAGTGATCAATTTTGCTTGCTAGTTCTGTATCTGAAATGTTATCTAATTCAGTTCCAATCATAATTTCAGATATGTCTTCAGCAATGCCAAGTTCTTTGGCAATGGCGAAGGCGGTATCTTTATGGTCACCAGTAATCATAACTGTGCGAATACCGGCCTTTTTACATTCTGTAATTGAATCTTTTACTTCAGTTCGCGGTGGATCAATCATACCGACAAGACCAATAAAGATGAGGTTTTCTTCGAGATGACCTATATCCACATCGCTTGAATTGTATTGTTTAAATGCGAATGAAAGTACTCTTAAAGCCTCTTGAGACATTGACCCGGCAACTTCTAATATTTGAGTTTTATCAGCCTCTGTTAGACCCTCGATTTTACCGTTTTTAAATATGTGGGTACATCTAGGTAAAAGCTTATCGATAGCACCTTTCGTCATGCTATAGTAGCTTTCATCGTATGTATGCACGGTTGACATCATTTTACGATCGGAATCGAAAGGCATCTCGTTAACACGCTCATGTATCTTTTCTAAATGATCTTTTTGCATGTTAAAAGTGCTTCCCGCAACGAGAAGAGCGATTTCTGTAGGGTCCCCTGTTTGTGAGTCAGAACCGTAAGACGCATCGTTACATAGCACCATATTTTCTAACAATAGGCGTTGCGCATCGTTATTTACATTTAAATTTTCTAAGTGATTGTATGTGTTATCGCTATAAAAGTGAGTAACGGTCATTTTATTTTGTGTTAACGTACCTGTTTTATCTGAGCAAATAATTGTGACAGAACCAAGAGCTTCAACAGCTGGTAGTTTCCGAATGATAACATTTTGTTTAATCATGCGCTGTACACCAATTGCAAGAACGATGGAAACGATAGCTGGCAACCCTTCTGGAATAGCTGCAACGGCTAAACTAATAGCAGTCATAAACATTTCTAACGTATCCCGGCCTTGTAAAAAGCCGATGAGAAACATAACGATACAAATAGCTACAGCGACAAAGCCTAAATACTTTCCGACTTGTGCCAAGCTTTTTTGAAGTGGTGTCATATCATCGTCTGCTTCATGTAAAAGGGTAGCAATCTTACCAATTTGTGAGTTCATGCCAGTTTCAACAGCAACACCGACGCCTCGGCCATATGTTACAAGAGTAGACATAAAGGCCATGTTTTTTTGATCGCCTAATGGTACTTGCTCATCACTTTGCATGGAAGGGTGGGAGATTGCATCTTTATCAACAGGGACGGATTCACCAGTTAGAGCAGATTCTTCAACTTTTAAATTTGCGGTTTCGATAAGTCGTAAATCACATGGGATATATCGGCCAGCGTCGAGCATAACGATATCACCGGGAACGACGTGCTCAGATGGAATTTCTTTTAGTTCACCATTTCGCTTGACGATTGCTTTAGGTGTCGCCATCTTTTTCAATGCCTCTAAAGCTTGTTCTGCTTTTGATTCTTGGACGACACCAATAACAGCGTTTAAAACCACAACGAGCGCGATAATACTTGCATCAGCCCATTCACCTACAAAGGCTGAAATAAGAGCAGCAATAATAAGGACATATACGAGGACATCATTAATTTGGGCGAAAATCCGCTGCCATAACGTGCGTTTTTGTTTTGTAGCTAATTCATTAGAGCCGTATTGCTTTAAACGTTCATTTACGATTTCATCTGTTAAACCGTGTTGTTCGTTTGTTTCTAGATCAATTAACGTTTGATCTTTCGTCTTACTGTACCAATTGCTCATAAGTAAGCACCTCCAGTAAAAACAGTTAGCAATGGTAGTGTTGCTATTATTTGTGAGTAGTATGTATCGAGAAAAAATCTAAGGTGAGGTTCTACTTCCATTGTACAATATTTTACAGTTTGTTGAGGGAAAGAGAAGAGTTGTCATGAATTTGTTGGAAATAAAAAAGAGCCTCATAAGTGAGGCTTCTTACTTTTTAATTAATGTACCTAATTCTTCTGTAATAGCTTGCATTTCACTAATGCTGAATGTTTCACGTTTCATAACATGATCATAAATGTCACGTAAGTCTTCGTACATTTCTTCATTAAAGCTAGCAGCTCTCATCGCTCCAGCATTAACCATACGTAATTTTTCTTTAATAGCTTCGACCATATATTCAACGTTTTCTTCTGACTTTACGGATAAATCCACCGAAGTGTCCCCCTTTAAAATAACATAAGGCTATCTTAACATTTTTTATCATTTTCGTTAATGAATCTTTTCAATCCTATTAAATTAGTAGGGATTTCCTTTATATTTAATAATTGGTTGTTTATACTATAAGTATATATTAAGAAATGCACCAAGAAGGGAAGAAACAAAAATATGGTTCAAGTATTGTTTGTTTGTCTTGGGAACATTTGCCGTTCTCCGATGGCAGAAGCAATTTTTCGAGATCTTGTCGTAAAAGAGGGACTCGAAGAGAAAATTGTCATTGATTCTGCAGGAACTGGAGATTGGCATGTTGGCCATCCGCCACATAAAGGAACACAAAAAATTTTAAAAGAAAATGCAGTCACTTTTGAAGGAATTAAAGCAAGGCAAGTAGAAAAAGAAGACTTAACAAAGTTTGATTATATTATTGCCATGGACAACAAGAATATAGCAGATTTAAAAAGTTTAGGTAAAACTGGAGGCTATATTGGTAGACTGTCCGATTTTGTTCCAGACGGTGGCTGGACAGACGTTCCCGACCCTTACTATACAGGGAATTTCCAAGAAGTATATGACCTTGTAACAGAAGGGTGTGCAAAGCTATTAGCTTTCATTCGAAATGAACAAGGAATATGAGGAAGCTTAGAAAGAAATACTTTCTAACATAAGAAATGAAAGGGTGAAGGAATATGGCAAAGAAAAATAATATTGCTCGAAACATTGCGATTGGTGTAGCTGCAGGTGTAGCTGTATCTATGTTGAAGAAGGAAAACCGTGAAAAAGTAAAAAATACTGCGGAAAAAGCAAAAACAAAGATGATTGAAATCGGCGAAAATGCAAAAATCAAAGAAAAAGTGCAAACTGTTACAGATAAAGGGCGCGAACTCGCTGACTTCAATGTAGTAAAAGCGAAAGTAGCAGAAATTAAAAAATTGACGCCGTCTGTTGTAGAGACGTTAAAAGAAACGAAAGAAATTTTTAGTAAGAAAAAGGTTGAGCCAGCAGAGAAGCCAGAAACGATTGAAATTCAAGCTGTATCTACAAAGGTAGATGAGCTGAAAGCAGAGGAAGAGCCAGTAGTTGCTGAAGATGGCGGTATGAAGGAAGCGCGTGAATTATTTATGAAAGACTCAAGTGCAGAGGAAAAAAAAACTGAAGCGTACATTGAGTTAAAGCAAGATAAAGAAGAGAAGAAAAGCGTTTAAACATATATGAGAAAAATTTTAGAAAAGGTGAGGAGACATCGTACTTATTCGTTTGGTAAAGACTTGTATGACCGAACGATGCGCGATGATGTAGCGGGCTTGGCAGCACAGCTCGCTTATTTCTTCTTGCTTGCGATTTTTCCTGGGCTTGTTTTCTTAATTACGCTTCTTGGATTCATTGACCTTCAAACAGAAAGTGTGCTCAATTTATTAGAACCGTACGTACCCGAAGATGCAATGGCCTTAATCGAAGTAAACGTTGATAAAGTTGTAAATGAGCAAAATGGTGGTTTATTATCATTTGGTTTATTATCGATGTTATGGTTTGCTTCAAACGGGGTAAATGCGGTTATGAATGCTTTTAACCGCGCGTATGATGTAACAGAAACACGTTCTTTTATTAAAACGAGAGCTTTATCAATTGTGTTTACGTTAGCAATCATTTTTATGATTGTGTTTGCGCTAATTGTTCCAGTGTTTGGACAAGTGATTGGGGCAGCGGTATTTAAAGCAATTGGTTTATCGGATAGTTTTTCTTACGTGTGGAGTATTACGCGGTTAGTAGCGAGTTTCTTTGTTTTATTCGCATTGTTTAGTTTTTTATATACATTTGCACCAGATCGAAAGTTAAAAAGAAGAGAAGTCATTTCAGGAGCAACATTTGCTACTGTAGGATGGATTGTGGTATCGTACTCATTTGCTTATTATGTAGATAAATTTGCGAATTACGCCAATACATACGGTGGTCTCGGTGGTATTATTATTTTAATGTTATGGTTTTACTTAACTGGATGGGTAATTTTACTTGGCGGTGAAATTAATGGTTTACTCCATCATTATAGAACGGGTGACAATAATTCCCGTAATGAAAAGTGAGCTCTTGTTCCATAATAAAAGGGAACAGGGGGGATATTTCATGAGTAATAATAAAAAGAACCACAACAACAAAAATAACAATAAACAAAAGAGCAGTTCGCATCCAAAGCATAAAACGAGTAGTAGTGCGAACGGGCATAATAGCTACCATTAAAAAAACGGGTCCTCTATGAGGGACCCGTTTTTATCCCGCTTTAATGGGCAGTAAGCCCCCCACCTCAAAATTCAGCGAAAGCAAAGAAGTTAGGTGGGGGATCAACTGCCCATAAAAGTCCGATTGGTTCAACTAATAATCAGTGGGGGATGAAGAAAAACCCCCACTGATTAAAGTTTCACTTTATTTGTTTCCTTTTAATAATCGTAAGCCATTCAAAATGACAAGAATCGTACTTCCTTCATGCCCAATAACACCGAATGGAAGGGCTAAAAATTGCAAGAAGTTTGAACAAATCAGCATTGCAATTACAACTAGTGAAAAGATTACGTTTTGCTTTACAATACGGTTCATACGTTTTGACAAGCGGATTGCTTGGGAAAGTCGAGATAATTCGTTTTTCATAAGTACAACGTCTGCAGTTTCTAAAGCTACGTCCGTTCCTTCACCCATTGCTACACCAATGCTCGCGGTAGCGAGTGCAGGGGCATCATTAATACCATCGCCGACCATTGCTACTGTCCCATATTTTTCTTTTAGCTTCTTAATCGTTTCAACTTTTGTTTCTGGTAAACATGATGCGTAATATTCCTTTATATTACTTTCAGAGGCAATTGCTTTTGCCGTTTCTTCATTATCACCAGTAATCATAATTGCTTCGACACCAATGCTTTGTAATTCGCGAATAGCAGCTATTGTTTCTTGGCGAAGTGTATCTTTTAAAGCGATAAGTCCAAGAATACCTTCTTCATCACTAATATAAACGACAGTTTTACCTTCTTTTTCAAGTGAGGCAGAAATACCACTATGAAATGTCTTTGTTTCTTCACCGATAAAATCAGCTTTACCTATTTTATAAGCTTTGTTTTCGAATATACCTTTTAGCCCGAAACCAGTTACATCTTCAACATTTTCTGGTTTTTTTATTGCAATGTTATACGTATGTTGTGCATATTTAACAATAGATTCAGCTAAAGGATGTGTAGAGTGACTTTCAATTGCTGCTGTAATAGAAAGTACTTCTTTTTCTGTCATATTTTCTCGAACATATACATCTGTTACGGTAGGTTTTCCTTGTGTTAATGTTCCTGTTTTATCAAAAGCGATTGCTTTTACTGAAGCGAGGCGTTCTAAATGTATGCCACCTTTAAAGAGAATTCCATTTCTTGCTCCGTTAGAAATTGCAGATAACGTTGCTGGTGTAATGGCAGCAACGAGTGCACAAGGAGATGCGACTACAAGTAAGATCATAGCGCGATAAAATGTTTCATTCCAGCTCCAGTCCAGTAAGAAATGAGGAACGAACATCATAAGTGCAACAACGAGTAGTACACCTTTTACGTATGTCCCTTCAAACTTTTCGATGAATAGTTGTGATGGTGATTTTTCACTTTGTGCACTTTGGACAAGACGGATAATCTTTTGGAATAATGTTTGATCGCTCGGCTTCGTAATTTTCACTTCGATAGCACCACGTAAATTTACAGTACCGGCAAATACTTCATCACCGAATTTTTTTTCATTCGGAAT
Organism: Bacillus cereus group sp. BfR-BA-01379; assembly: GCF_022663605.1. Classification (NCBI taxonomy): domain Bacteria; kingdom Bacillati; phylum Bacillota; class Bacilli; order Caryophanales; family Bacillaceae; genus Bacillus; species Bacillus cereus group sp. BfR-BA-01379. Next base: position 46,175 of record NZ_JAKUFT010000027.1, on the reverse strand, counting down.
AGGTTCTCCTGTAATAGCAGCTTCATCGATATTTGTTTCACCGTTATGAATTGTGCCGTCAGCAGGAACACGCTCACCTGGTTTAATTAAAATAATGTCGTTAATTTGTAATCGTCCTACAGGAACACGTTCCTCGGTTCCATTTGAAATACGTAATGCTTCTTCAGGTTGTAAATCAAGAAGCGCTGAAATTTCTTTTTGACTTTTACTTAATGTATAAGATTCCATCGCACCGCTCAGTGCAAAGATAAAGATTAAAATCGCGCCTTCTGCCCAGTAGCCAATGATAGCAGCACCGATAGCAGCAAAGAGCATGAGCATTTCGACATTTAGCTCTTTCTCTTCAATTGTATCTTCAATACCTTCTTTCGCTTTTGCATATCCACCAACTATATAAGCAAGGATATAGCAAGTAATGCCTACATTCATTGCATCGTTCTTTGTGAATAACCAACCAGCTAAAATGAAAATACCAGATGCGATTGCAAAGATAAGTTCATAATGTTTCTTTAATGTATCCCATAAAGAGGGATGAGAAATAGACTTTTGTACTTGTAATGTTTTTACTTCTGAGTTCATTACTACTCGCTCCTTCCAAATTCTTATTGAGAAAAAGAATCAAAATCGAAACCCCTATAAAACGACGAAAGCTGCCATCCATAATGGATAGCAGCATTTCTGTTGAATCTGATTTTAATAGTTATTATGTTGTAATTATTCTATAGTATAGCATATGTTTTCGTTAGATGATATGTTTTTGTTTGCGTATAAACTGAAAACTTGTGTTTTCACACTTCCTTTGGTATATATGAATATTGTTCATAAAAAGATCGGAAAGGAAGACAACAAGTGAAGACAGAGAAATTTTTTACCCATCCGATTGGCGTACTGATTGCTGCAATAGTAGCGACTTTTTTATGGGGGAGCGCATTCCCTTTTATTAAATTAAGTTATGCTGAACTTGGAATTCAGCCACAAGAAGTTGGGGAGCAAATATTATTTGCTGGTTATCGTTTCTTTTTATCTGGAGTCATGCTCTTATTATTCTTTAAAGTGTTAGGAAAAGATATGAGCTTCAAAAAAGGAACGGGGAAGCAGTTAGTACAAATTGGTTTATTTCAAACATTTCTTCAATATATATGTTTTTATATTGGAATGAGTTATAGTTCTGGCATTGAAGGAGCTATCATTTCAGGAACATCATCATTCTTTCAAATTTTACTCGCTCACTTTTTATATAAAGATGACGCTCTCAATATGAGAAAAATAATTGGGGTCTCTATCGGCTTTTGTGGTGTTATTTTAGTAAATGTACCGAGTGATGGTAGTTTGTCATTCCATTTCGGAATCGGTAGCTTATTGCTTCTTAGTGCAGCAATGTTGTATTCATATGGAAACATATTGGCGAAAGAAGGTAGCAAAACATTAGATGTTGGCTATATGACAGCATACCAAATGATTTTTGGTTCTATCGGGCTATTATGTATAGGGGCGTTGCAAGTTGGAGTCATGCCATTTACATTTAGTGTACATGCAATACTTATGCTTATCTACTTATCTTTCTTATCAGCAGCAGGCTTTTGTATTTGGAATACAATTATGAAGTACAACAAAGTTGGAAAAGTATCAATGTACATGTTCTTTATACCCGTATTTGGTGTGTTATTATCGAGCATGATTTTAGGAGAAGCAATTCATTCATTTGTATTATTCGGTTTAGCATGTGTAGCCGCGGGAATTATCGTGGTGAATCGTACGCCAGCTAAGCAGAAAATAGAGCAAGAAAAACAAGTAGCATAAATAACAAGAAAACGATTACAATGGAAGAACAGTACTGTTCTTCTTTTTTTATATAGAAAAAGGATAATAGACTAGGTATAACGAAAAAAGATACAAAAAGCATTTATTGAGGAGAACATGTTATGAATTTACTTTACATGGTGTTAATTGGACAAATCATTCTTTTTTTAATTGGTGCAATGTACGCAATAGGACAGACAAAAAAGACAAGAAATAATATGCCGCTACCTTTAGCGGTACGTCTTATTCTTAGTTTTTCTTTAACAGCAAGTGCAATTTGGATATGGTTACAAGATCCATCAGTAGAGTATAGTACGTGGGTTGCACTAGGTATGACGTTATCAACTGTAGGAGATTTATTTATGGCAGGTTTGATTCCAATTGGTCACAGGTTAATTGGAGGGATGATTACTTTCGCGCTTGCACATTGTTTTTATGTAAAAGCATTTTTGCAAACAGGCATCTCATGGAATGGTTTTTGGATTGGTTTACTCGTATACGGACTCTTTCTCATTATAGGATGGTTCTTCTTTATCCGAAATGAGAAACAAGATAAATTGTTTACGATAGGAGCTCTAATTTACGGACTGTGGGTTGGAGGAATGGCTTGCTTTGCATTCGCCTTATACTATGAAAATACAGGAATATGGTGGATACCGGCTTTTGGCGGTTTACTATTTGTGATTTCTGATTTTATTATAGGCGTGACAGATATTGGAGGGCGCAAATTAAAGTATGAACCACTTTGGATTTGGTTTACATATGTAGCGGCTCAAATGTGTATTGTATATGTGGGAATATAAAAAGATACGCTCAAAATAGTAGATAGACTATTTTGAGCGTATCTTTTTTACTATTTTACTTCAGCCGATTTTTGAGATGGAGTTTTACTGCCGACAAATAGTGAGATAAATATAAATTATGTAAAATAAGAAGTTTATGGTAGTTATTCCAAGTTTACAATATTATGATTTTACAATTCAGAATTTTGTGGAAATTAAGTGGTTGAAGTCCTTATAATAAAAGTAAAAAGATGATGAGATGGTGGAATGATGCAAAAGAAAAAACGTTGGCGTGAATTCTTTGGAACAATTGCAATTGCATGTTTGTTGGTGCTTTTGGCAAAAATCTTTTTGTTTTTTCCTACGACTGTAAAAGGAGCGTCCATGAAGCCAACGTTACAAGATGGGGATAAGGTGATTGTTAATAAGTTGGCAAAGCAATTTGAAAGTTATGGGCGAGAAGATATTATTGTTGTGAAGACAGATAATTTTTATGTGAAAAGGGTTATTGGTTTGCCTGGTGATGTCATTGAGGTGAGAAATGATCAATTATATGTGAATCATGAAGTGATACAAGAAGCGTATTTGTATAGTAATAAAAAACAAGCTGAAAAAAAACTTATGAATTTAACAGAGGACTTTGGACCGATTACAATTCCTAAAAATAAGATTTTTGTTATGGGAGATAATCGCTTAATAAGCAGAGATAGTAGAAATGGTTTAGGACTTATTGATAAAGCGGATGTATTAGGAGAATTAGCGGCAATTTATTACCCATTTGAACATATGAAAATAATGAATTAAAGTAAAAAACCAAGCAAATTTCATTTGCTTGGTTTTTTATCCCGCTTTAATGGGCAGTAAGACCCCCACCTCAAAATTCAGCGAAAGCAAGGAAGTTAGGTGGGGGATCAACTGCCCATAAAAGTCCGATTGGTTCAACTAATAATCAGTGGCGGATGAAGCCCCCCCACTGATTAAAGTTTCACTTTATGTTAAATCGTAGGAGACTCATTAAATTCATAGACATCTTCATTGTTTTTGTTCGTACTTAAAACGAATTTGTGCTGCAATAGTTGCAGTTTAAAGAATGCTAACGGATCGTGATAAGTTTCTGGGTTGCTTCTTAACGTTGCTAATGTTTGCTCGTCTTCCTGTATTTCAAGTTGAGCGGATTCTACATTTTGTTTCAGTATGCTAAGTGGATCTTTAAAGAACATCATGATATCTCGTTCTAATGCGCCTTCAAATACTTCAAATTGAAGGAAGAATTGTTTTGAGATTGTTTGAGCAATTTCCGTATAATCTTCCGTTTCAATGTATTGTTTATATTTGTTTGCGAGCATAGATTGATTTTTTTGCATGTTACCAAATAGTTTTCCCGCACTCTTTAAGAAAAATTGTGTTGGTGTAAAGCGTAATAAAATATTGATGTTCGATACTGTAATTCGGTTTGTCATACGTACAACATCCCGGTGCCAGTCATCTAGTAATTTAAAATCGCAAGGAAGTTTCATACGTTCTTCTTTATATAATTTATTAAACGTTTCACTCATTTCATCTAAATAAGATTGAGCTTGAATAAATTCATTATGCGCTGTTTCAATCCACTCTTGAATAAATCCAGTAAATTTAGGAAGAAGCACTTGCTGTACATGTTTTTGAATGCGTTCGTTCATTGCAGCATTTAATTCTTCATGAACTAATTTGAAATCACTATCTTCTTGAACAAGGTCAGAACAGCTCTGTAATAATTCAGGAATTTGAGAATGGATATCTCGTGTGATTTCTTCTTTCGTTAAAAGATAAGATTCTGTAATAGAACGAATTTTATCTTTTTCAAGAGCAGTAAGATTGTTAATAAATCCGTTTAGTTTTACTGAGATATGTTTATTCCAGCGTACTGATTTCACTAATGTATTTTCTAATTCCACACGTTCATTTATAAGGTATGCGATTGTTTTTTGCGTAAACCATATTAGTTTTTTTACACGTTCTTGTTCTATGTCGCGTTCTGCTAGATTAGAAAGAATAGACTCTGTCACGTCTCCAAGTTGCTGGCTACTCTCTTGTGACGGAGAGTATGGGAAGAACTTTGCATTCGGGAAGTGGACTTTAATCTTACTCATTAGTTTTTCATTATTGGCCGCACTATTTGTGTGTAATACGAAATGAATTTGTAAGTTTGGCACTTGTTCACGTAAATAAAGTAATGTATCAAGCTCTTCACCATGCAATGGTGAAGCAGAATTTAATACGTAAATAAGGCTATCTGCTGCTTGTAAGTATTCAAAATGTGAGCTGTTTTTATCAACTTGCCCTTGAACAGATGGCGTAACAAGGAATGCAAATTTATTCTTTCTCAAAAATCTACTTGGTAACTTAATTTCTATACACTTCTTCTCAAGTTCTGACTCGGAATCGGAAGGTGTAGCCATTATTTGATGGAATTCATCAAAGTTCGGTATATTGTGTACATCTAACGCAGTGAATTCTGTTATTTCAGTTTGGCTATCATCTTTAAATAGAATAGGAGTTGTTACAGTCTCAGTTAAGATGTTCTCTCCTAATATTGAATTGATGAATGATGATTTATCATGGTCACTAGTTCCCGCTATTAGTAATTGTGTAACATTTAAATCACACAGTTCATGAACGAGTAACGTAAATTGATGACTTAAATCCACATCATTTTTTTCAGCCCATACAGCAATTGTTTCGAATAAATGAGAAACGGTTTCCATATCTACATTTGTTTCAGCTGTTGAATTAGAGAGTAGGGCTCCTGCACTTTTTACGAGTAATGACTCTAAAGTTGTAGGTGAAACTTCATTCCATGCTAACACTGCAGCAGAGACAAATAGGGCATCTTTTGCTTTCGTTAAACTAAACCAATTTGTTAATAAATCTGGTACAAGTCCCTGCATTTCATGCATGAAATGTTCACCAGTAATTAATTCAAAGTACGTATCTTGGTAGCGTTCAATAATTTCATGCCAATCGTCATTGTTGTCTGTTTCGATATGTAAGAATAAATGATTTATTGTTTGAATCCAAGGTAGATGCAAGTTCTCATTTTGATAGCTGTTCCAAAGAGCAATAACAAGTTCTTTAAATTGGACTTGATCAATTGCATATAAAGCTTTTAAAGATTCATAGAAATATTCTGGTTTGATTTGTTTCGTAAATCCTTGATTCACATAATTGATTAAAGTATCGAACCAGTGTAATGATTGTGTTCGAATTCCTTCTTGAACGGCAAGTTCGATGGCGTTATTCCAATCTTCTTGTTTTTCATAGAATGAGCGAGCGATTGCAGTAATATTTGGATAGTCAGGTTGAAATGCAACAGCCTCGCTAATCGTCTTAAATGCTAGACCTAAACGATCTTGTTCGATGTAAAGAGAAAGAAGTTGTAAGGAAACTTCCATTGTAAGAGTTGTATCTTCCGTTTGGATAGATTGATATATTTCTTCTGCTTTTGGCAAGAATCCTAGTTCAAAATAAGAATCTGCAATATTTTTGGTTGCCCAAAGTGCAAGTTCGTTATTTACTTTCTCCCATTTAAATATTGCGGCTTCGAAGTCTTTATTTTGGTAATAAAATTCACCTTGAGCAAAGCGGATATTAGAAATGTTGGAGAATTCGTTTGTAGATTCATTTATATATGCTTCACCGAGTACTTCCGATACTGGAGTAGAAGTTTCTTCTGTTAAAAATGTTTTATAGTAAACCTTTTGGATAAATTGATTTTCAATGGTCATGTTCGTTCCCCCTGTATAATTTAGAAAAATGATGTTGTATGTAAAGGGTGCATGTTCTTTTTATAGGTAGAAGTTGCATTATATCGACCAAACTACGTTTTTGCTAGATATATCATTTTTCCTGAGAGTTAAACCGCTGCGAAAAGTAACTTTCCTTTATTGTAACAAAAAAACAAGCATATGAATTTTTATTTTTTTAATCCCGCTATTTATGGATAATGAGACTATCACTTCAAAAAGCGGTGAATACAGGGGAAGTAGGCGAGAGGCGAGCACACGATTAATGGTTCATTAAAGGGATGGATAGAAGTAGAGTTCATTATAAAAACAATGTATAGTGAATATGTATACCATGTTTGTCTGAAAGATAGAAAGGGCACAATGTGGAATAACGATCGTGCATAGGATGTGTCTTCCGAATGGAACAACATATTGGCGAGTTAATCGCGCATTATGGGTATTTTGGAATTATTATAGCGTTGGCAGGTGGGATAGTCGGATTACCGATACCAGATGAGTTTTTATTGACTTTTGTTGGTTATAACGTTTCAAAAGGAGTTATGTCAGGAACGGCTGCTTTTTTAAGTGGGATGGCTGGTGCGATGTTAGGTATTACATTAAGCTACATATTAGGTTTAAAACTTGGACTTCCTGTTTTAAAAAAATATGGGCCAAAAATTAGAATTAAGGAACATCATATTGAAAAAACACACATTTTATTTGAAAAATATGGTCCATTTCTTTTAATGATTGGTTACTTTATCCCCGGAGTACGTCATTTAACAGCATATTTTGCTGGGGTGTCGAATTTAACACTTTGGCGTTTTTGTTTGTATGCTTACGGTGGTGCGCTTATTTGGATAAGTGTTTTTATTGGACTTGGCTGGAAGCTAGGAGAGAAGTGGCGTTTCGTTGAGTATAGTTTACATCATTATGGAATATGGATTTTATTCATTTCAGTAGTTGTTACAGGCGTTGTGTGGTTTTACATAAAGAAAAAGAAAAACCGCTAATAGCGGTTTTTTTAGCTGAAAGCAATAAATAGTACACCAGCTGTAATAAAGACTACACCAATGCCAGTCATAAAGTTTAACTTCTCACCGAGTATAATCATAGCGAGGATGATAGAAAATACGACGCTTAATTTATCGACAGGAGCCACTTGTGAAACTTTCCCTGTTTTGAGGGCAAGAAAATAAAATAGCCATGACGAAGCACCTGCAACCCCACTTAATGTGATAAAGAGCAGTGCTTTTTTATTTAGCAGTACGTCGCCAATATTTTGAAATTTACCTTGTATAATAATAACACCCACCATAAATAATGCCATAATAATAGAACGAACCGTTGTTGCAACATTGGCATCGATTCCATCTAAACCAATCTTTCCGAAAATAGATACAAGGGCAGCAGCAATTGCTGATAATAGTGCGAATAAGAGCCATGAACTCATAGTAAAATTCCTCCAATCTTACATTATTATACATGAAAATCATTCTCAAGTATAAAGTGAAATTTTAATCAGTGGGATTTTACCGCCTCGCAAATGGCTGGATAGATAATGAAATAATCCCACCTTATATTTTTAATAAGGTGGGATTATTATACTACTCTGCAATTTCTTCATATAAAAAGTACGTTACATTATAAATATGTTCTACTTCATCGTCTGTCATAAACAATAATTCGTCACGCTCAATACCTTTTTTCTTTTCAATAAACTCAATCATGTTTTTGCGTTCTTCTCTTTTCATCAATTTTATTTCTCCTCTCAATCTGTTTTAATACAGTTTATTTAAGTTACTGCTATTATATAACAGAATCTTTAGAAAGTTCCACCTATTTTATTGTTTTTTTCAGAAGAACTTTTCGACAAAACAAGCCCACCTAAAGGGGGCTTATTTTATTTTATAGTCGTAAAAACTCGGGCTCCGTCGTACCGGCACCATCGATGTAATAAATTGTGTCGGGATTGATTTTTATTAATACGTAATTAGGGTCTTCAGGACCGAGTAACCAGCGTTTTAAGCTGTTATTCCAAAACTTGTTTTTTAATGTGGAGTCTTCCTCGATTGAAGCTAAGCCTTCAACTTCAATATAATCTTCATCTAATTTTTTTCCTTCTCGTCCAAGTAGTACATAGACATTTGGATTGTTTTCAATATCTGTTATCTTTTTTGATTTTCGATCTGTTGCAATATATAACACAAAATCTTCGTGGAAAAACATCATAAAGGTACTATGAGGTTTATTTTCACGTACAGTAGATAATACACCAGTTCGTTGACCACAAATAATAGTTTCAATTTTTTCTTTTAAATGCATGCTTTTAACCCCTGTTCATAATTTATTGTTTTCTTCGTTTAAACAAGATAATTTGAATATCTTTCATACTGTTTTCTTCAATCCGACTTTTTAAACGTAATTGTGATGAAATCGGACAAGTTAGGAGAAGAATAATAATAATAACGAGGAGAAATACATACGATGGAAGGATGAAAAGCATGTTTAACAAAATATTTCTTATCGTAGCGCTTATAGGTGTACCACTTTCTATACTTGGGAAAACACTTCATTGGCCTCAAACAATTATGTTCGCTGTGTATTGTATTACGATTATCGCATTAGCGGGTTTTATGGGAAGGGCGACAGAAAGCTTGGCAATTGTATCTGGCCCTAGAATAGGTGGATTATTAAATGCTACTTTCGGTAATGCAGTTGAACTAATCATTTCAATTTTTGCACTTCAGGCAGGGTTAATTGAGGTTGTGTTAGCCTCTTTAACGGGTTCTGTACTTGGAAATTTATTATTAGTAGGAGGGCTATCCTTCTTTGTAGGAGGGCTTAAATACAAAAGACAAAGTTTTAATGTGTATGATGCAAGGCATAATTCAGCTTTATTAATATTTGCTGTTGTCGTAGCCTTTGTTATTCCAGAGATTTTTTCAATGAAGATGGACGCTGGAAAGACGTATCAATTAAGTATCGGTGTTTCTATCATTATGATTATTATGTACCTTGCTGCGCTGCTATTTAAGCTTGTTACGCATCGTGGTGTATATCAACATAAAACGGATGAAGTAGCTCATGAGGAAGAACCAGAGTGGTCGAAAGGTAAAGCGTTACTCATTTTAGCAATAGCGACAATTGCAGTAGCTTATGTGTCAGAGGCGCTTGTGCATACATTTGAGACAGTTGCAAAGTCGTTTGGTTGGTCAGAGTTATTTATAGGGGTTATTATCGTTGCAATTGTTGGGAATGCAGCGGAACATGCATCTGCAATTATTATGGCGTATAAAAATAAAGTAAATATTGCAGTTGAGATTGCAATAGGTTCTACGTTACAAATTGCCATGTTTGTTGCTCCTGTATTAGTACTGCTTTCTATGTTTTTTGCACAAAGGATGCCTTTAGTATTTACAATACCAGAACTTGTTTCTATGATTACAGCTGTTTTCTTAACGATTGCGATTTCAAATGATGGAGATACAAACTGGTTTGAAGGAGGTACTTTGTTAGCAGCGTATGTCATTATGGGAATTGGTTTTTATTTATTATGAAAAATAGGCATAACAATTGTGTTGAGAGAAAACAATAAACAAAGTAGTATATATACATTTACGTAGGAAGGAGCCAGACAGGTGAAACGAGTATACAGCATATGTCTTTCAACTATGGTCTCGTTTATTCTATTATTTCCTAACATGAGTTTTGCAAAGACAACGGTAGAAACAAAAATGCCTTCATCTGTTTTAAATATTTCTAAAGACAATACGTTTCCAAATGATGCGCAAGATTTGCCGCGCTTACAGCCGAGTAAGTTTGCTCAAGAACTATTGAAAACAGCAAATATTAAAATTGAAAATCCGGACTTAATTCGAATGTTTAATGAAACGACAATTTCGAATGCGCCGCTTGCGGTAGGGTACCGAGCGAAGATTTATTTAGGTCAATGGGCTTTGAATTATGAATCGGTTGATACATCGATTAATTGGGAATATAAACAAGTAAACCGCAATGTGTACGATAATCGTGGAGGAGATCGTTTATATCCGCTACGCTATAAACAAGAAACGCAAAAGACGGTTGAAGGTGATTTAACAGCAGATATGAAAAATACTGCGGATGTGAAAAAAATGATGCTTCTCAAAGCACTTGAAAAAGTACAATTGCCGCTTTCATTTAAAACGACCATTGGTTATGGTACAGGGCATGAGCGTGTGTATAATATTAGTCCGAGTCAACTTGGATATTTATACGCTTATACACCAGCAGTAAATGAAAAAGGAAAAGTAACATTTGGAGAAGTATATCTTGTATTAAAAGGCAATCAAAAGAGGCTTGTCGTGAAAAACATTACATCACAAGGAATCGGAGCTGCTATTCCAATTCATGATCATTTATATTTTAAATTCATATCTTCTTCTCACTCGCAATAATATGAAAAAAACGTCAGCTTATAAGCTGACGTTTTTATTTATAATGTAATATTTGCTGTTTTTGATAAGAAATCTTCTGTCGGATAGTAGCTGTTTTTTACAAGAACATTCGGTCCAAGGCATTTTACTGCAGGACAGTGACAGCTTAATGATTGTGCTGTTTTTGAGGCACTCCATTTGTCATATGCTTCTTGTAGTGTGTTTGTTTGTACGTTACCTAGAAGGGGAACGTCACCGAAATCAGTTACAATAATATTTCCATCGAAAATGTTGACGTTTAAACGAGAACGGCCATCTGGATCGTTACGAACTGTTACATTTTTGCTTTCTTGTAATTTCTTAAATGTGGCGATATCTCGCTCGTCATCGCTACAAGCGTAGAAAGGTAAAGTTCCAAATAACATCCATACATTTTCATCGCGAATTTCTAGTAAATGCTCAATTGCATCACGAATTTCAGCTTTTGTTAAAATCTCTAGATTACTCGCGAAGTCACTTGGATACATTGGGTGAACCTCATGACGTTTACATCCCATTTCTTCAACGATTTGACGATGAATATGTTCAATGTGTGGTAGAGTTCGTTTATTCAGCATCGTTTCGGCTGATACGAGTACACCTGCATCTGATAGAGCTTTACTATTTGTAATCATGCGTTCAAATAATTTTGCACGTTGTTCATACGTAGGTTTACGCTCCATCATTGCAAATCCGCCTTCAACGAAGTCGTCAATTGTTCCCCAGTTATGAGATATATGCAATACGTCTAAATAAGGAATAATTTGTTCGTAACGTGCTAAATCTATAGTTAAGTTTGAGTTGATTTGAGTGCGAACGCCTCGTTCATGGGCGTATTTTAAGAGTGGTGTTACATAGTTGTCGACGGATTTTTTTGAAAGCATAGGTTCTCCGCCAGTAATACTTAAAGAACGTAAATGAGGAATCTCATCTAATCGTTTTAATAAAAGATCCATCGGAAGCGGATTCGGGTCTTTCGGCTGTAACGTGTAACCAACAGCGCAATGCTCACAGCGCATATTGCATAACGTCGTCGTTGTAAACTCAACATTTGTTAATAGTAGTTTGCCGTACTCTTCAAGGTCCATATACGCTTCCCATGGATCGTAAGAAGGAGTAATCGGCTTCATTTTTTGTGATATCGTCATATGAAATACTCCTTTGACTATTGAAATAACAATTTGTCCATTCTCTATAATAGAAGAATATGTGCTTTTTATAAAGTGAAACTTTTTTGTGAAAAAAGAGATAGGGCTTACATTTGAATGAATTACTGTGACAAAATTGATGAAATTACATATCCACAGCAATCATTTTTGCGGTATAATAAAAGCAACTCGAATTAAAAGGAGAGTGCCTTCATGGGAAAAGCAATTCAAGATAAAGATACACAATTAGTATATTTAAAAGAACGTTTAAATATGTTCATTGAAGTAATTGATACAATTGAACCTGAAGAAGTAGAATTAGAAGATGTGGATCGTCTTCTTGCAATGTTAGATGAATTAGAATTAAAATGTGAGCAATTTAAAAAAGACGAATAATATATTAAAAAGGCTGCCAATTCCAATTTGGTAGCCTTTTTCTGTGCGGATAATAGAAGGACGATAGAAAAAGAGGTATAATCAAGTTGTGAAAAATTTCATTTATGCTTGAATAGCGTGAAACAAATAAAAAGCTGAAGAGCATAACAATGGGATTTTCATCTCATAACGTTTTGGTAGCGTTCACAATTGAGGGGGAAGTAACAATGGAAAAGCTTCAAGAAAGCATGTATCAACTAATTGTTGAAACGTCAACGAACTTACCGAAAGATGTTCGTCGTGCGATTCAACAAGCAAAAGAACGAGAAAATGCAGGGACTCGTTCTGCGATGGCACTTGGCACAATTACGAATAATATTAAAATGGCTGATGATAACATCTCACCAATTTGCCAAGATACAGGGATGCCAACGTTTAAAATTTATACACCAGTTGGTGTGAATCAACTAAAGTTGAAGGAAGCTATCTATCATGCGCTTGAGCGGGCGACAAAAGATGGTAAACTGCGTCCCAATTCTGTTGATTCTCTTTTTGGAGACAATAGTGGAAATAATTTAGGACCAGGTACACCGGTTATTAAGTTTGAACAATGGGAAAAAGATTATATTGATGCACGTTTAATTCTAAAGGGTGGCGGCTGTGAGAATAAAAATATTCAGTATAGCTTACCATGTGAATTAGAAGGACTTGGACGAGCTGGCCGTGATTTAGAAGGGATTCGTAAATGCCTTCTTCATGCAGTATATCAAGCACAAGGTCAAGGATGTAGTGCAGGTGTAATTGGTGTTGGTATCGGGGGAGACCGCACATCGGGTTACGAATTAGCAAAAAATCAATTATTCCGTACATTAGATGATGTCAATCCAGTACCAGAGTTACAAAAACTTGAAGAGTACGTATTAGAAAATGCGAATAAGCTTGGCATTGGTACGATGGGATTTGGCGGAGAAACAACTTTACTTGGCTGTAAAATTGGCGTGTATAACCGTCTGCCAGCTAGCTTCTACGTATCTGTTGCATATAATTGCTGGGCATATCGTCGCCTTGGCGTAACAATCCATCCTGAAACAGGTGAAATTATGGATTGGCTATACCAAGAAGGTGACGATACACTTCAGCAAGAAGCACAAGAAAAAACAGAGCAACGTGAGATTGTATTACAAGCTCCAATTACAGAAGAGCAAATTCGTGAACTTCGCGTTGGTGATGTTGTAACAATTAATGGCATGATGTATACAGGGCGTGACGCAATCCATAAGCATTTAATGGATAACGATTGTCCGGTAGATTTAAATGGACAAGTTATTTATCACTGTGGTCCAGTTGTCGTAAAAGATGAAAATGAAAACTGGCAAATTAAAGCGGCGGGTCCAACGACAAGTATTCGTGAAGAACCGTACCAAGGCGATATTATGAAGAAATTCGGTATTCGCGCTGTCATTGGAAAAGGCGGTATGGGTGCGAAAACATTAGCGGCTTTAGAAGATCATGGTGGTGTATATTTAAATGCAATTGGCGGTGCAGCACAATATTATGCTGAATGTATTAAAGAAGTAAAAGATGTTGATTTCTTACAATTTGGTATTCCAGAGGCAATGTGGCATTTACGTATTGAAGGATTTAAAGCAGTTGTAACGATGGATTCTCATGGTAATAGCTTACATGCAGATGTTGATAAAACATCACTCGAAAAATTAGCTAGCTTTAAAGAGCCAGTATTTAAGTAAACAAAAATGCATCTCGAATCATTCGGGATGCATTTTTTTGGCATATATAGAAAAACATGTTCAGCATGAAAGAATGCGTAGAAACAGAAACTACAAGTACGATTATATATGGAAAGGAGACTATTTATGAAATATAAATGGTTATATATCGGTCTCATTTTTTCAATTATGATGGCACTTGTTCCAGTTTCAACATTAGCTTATACAAACACTCCACATAACTGGGGAATCCCGCGCCCTAAAAATGAAACAGTACCAGATGCTGGAAAGTTATATACAGATTTACTACAAAAAAATGGTGGGTTTTATTTAGGGGATACAAAGAAAAAAGATATTTATTTAACATTCGATAATGGGTACGAGAATGGATACACAGGAAAAATCTTAGACGTATTAAAAGAGAAAAAAGTACCAGCAACGTTCTTTGTAACGGGTCATTATATTAAAACACAAAAAGATTTGTTATTAAGAATGAAGGATGAAGGACATATTATTGGAAACCATTCGTGGAGTCATCCTGATTTTACAACGGTAAATGATGCGAAACTTCGTGAAGAATTAACGAGTGTAACAGAAGAAATTAAAAAAGTAACTGGGCAAAAAGAAGTAAAATATGTACGACCGCCACGAGGTGTGTTCAGTGAAAGAACGTTAGCTCTTACGAAAGAAATGGGCTATTATAATGTATTTTGGTCACTTGCATTTTTGGATTGGAAAGTGGACGAGCAAAGAGGATGGCAATATGCACATAATAATGTCATGACGATGATTCATCCAGGATCTGTTTTATTACTTCATGCAATCTCGAAAGATAATGCAGAAGCACTTGCGAAAATCATTGATGATTTGCGCGAGAAAGGGTATCATTTTAAAAGTCTAGATGACTTAGTAAAAAGCAATCAACCGTAAGCATGTATGCTTGCGGTTTTCTCATGCTATAATGATGTGTAAAAAGGATGGGGAAACGTATGTGGAGCGAACATGTTACGTTAGAGTATCCGTATCATTTTGAAGAGGTATTAAAACGGTTATCTTTTGATCCTCTTAACGTCATTCAATTAGATGAGAAAGTTATTTATGTCCCGCTTTGTATAGATGAGGAACAGGTTGTTGTTCGCTTGCAAGGGATTGGTACTGTTCAAAATCCACAGTTTTGGATTTCTAGTCAAACAGGAGATCCGGAGAAAGTCATGAAACGAATGAGAGCCATTTTTCATTGGAATGAACCGTTTCAAGATATACAAAATCATTTTTTAAACACATCATTACGTCCACTATTTGAAACATATGCTTATACTCCAATTATTTTAGAATTTGATTATTTCGCTTGTCTTCTTCGCTGTATCATTCATCAACAAATAAATTTGAAATTTGCTACTGTGTTAACAGAACAGTTTGTGAAACGATATGGAACAGAGAAGAATGGTGTATTCTTTTTCCCCACTCCGGAAATAGTAGCAAATATTTCAATAGAAGAATTGAGAGAGCAGAAGTTTAGTCAACGAAAGGCTGAATATATAGTAGGATTAGGTCAGAGTATTGTCAGCGGTACATTAGACTTAGCGAGTATAGAAATCAGGGCGGAAGAAGAGGTTTCGGCACAATTGTTACCGATTAGGGGGATTGGTGCATGGACAGTGCAAAACTTTTTAATGTTTGGGCTTGGACGGAAAAATATGTTTCCGAAAACGGACATTGGAATTCAGCGTGCGGTGCAAGGGATATTTCAATTAGATGATAAACCTGATGATGTATTTTTAGAAAAAGTGAAACAAGAGTGTGAACCATACTGCAGTTATGCAGCGTTATATTTATGGAAAAGTATAGAGTAGAGGTGTAATAATGATACAAAAGCAACATGAGAGTAAGTTGGAAGTTGGTCAAACATTTCCTGTAACAATTAAGCGTCTTGGGATTAACGGAGAAGGCGTTGGCTATTTTAAGAGACAAGTCGTTTTCATTCCAGGG
Source organism: Bacillus cereus group sp. BfR-BA-01379 (assembly GCF_022663605.1). NCBI lineage: Bacteria > Bacillati > Bacillota > Bacilli > Caryophanales > Bacillaceae > Bacillus > Bacillus cereus group sp. BfR-BA-01379. Next base: position 30,133 of record NZ_JAKUFT010000027.1, on the reverse strand, counting down.
GCATTACCAGGAGAAGAAGTTGTTGCAGAAACAACGAAAATTCAGCGTGGCTTCGCTGAAGCGAAAGTGAAAAAAGTTCGTAAAGCTTCACCACATCGTGTGAAAGCACCATGTCCGGTATATGAAGAGTGTGGCGGTTGTCAGCTGCAACATTTAGATTATAAAGAACAATTAAATCAAAAGCGTGATATCGTTGTACAAGCATTTGAGAAGTATATGAACAACAGCCTGGAAGAGAAAATTCGTCCAACGCTTGGTATGGAAAATCCATGGCATTATCGTAATAAGAGTCAATTACAAGTGGGACGTAAAGACGAAAAGGTTATTACAGGGCTGTATAAGCAAAACTCACATCAGTTAATTGATATTGCTCATTGCATGATTCAACATAAAGCAACGAATGAAGCGACAAAAGTTGTACGACGTATATTAGAAAAGTTAAATGTTTCTATTTACAATGAGAAAAAACAAAAAGGCTTAGTACGCACAATTGTGACACGTACTGCAGTTCAAACAGGTGAAGTGCAAGTTACACTTATTACAACAAAAGAAGAATTGCCAAATAAGGAGCAGTTTATCGCAGAAGTACAAAAGCAAATGCCTAGTGTGAAATCAATTATGCAAAACGTGAATTGGCGTAAAACATCAGTTATTTTCGGTGATAAAACATTTAAATTAGCTGGAAAAGAAGTAATTCAAGAAACACTAGGTGATTTATCATTTGAATTATCAGCACGTGCATTCTTCCAGTTGAACCCGGAACAAACGGTTGTTTTATATGATGAAGCGAAAAAGGCAGCTGCTTTAACAGGCGATGAGAAAATTGTAGATGCGTATTGTGGTGTTGGTACAATCGGTCTTTGGCTTGCAAATGATGCAGCGGAAGTACGTGGTATGGATGTAATTCCAGAAGCGATTGAAGATGCAAGAAAAAATGCGAAGCGTCACGGATTTACAAATACGAAATATGAAGCGGGTAAAGCTGAACAATGGTTACCGAAATGGGTAAAAGAAGGATGGCGTCCAGATGTAATTGTTGTCGATCCACCACGTACAGGTTGCGATGATAAATTACTGGAAACAATTTTAAAAGTGAAACCGAAACAAGTTGTTTATGTATCTTGTAATCCTTCTTCATTAGCACGTGATGTACAAGCATTAATGAAGAGTTATGAAGTGGAGTATGTGCAACCAGTTGATATGTTCCCGCATACAGCTCATGTAGAAAATGTAGTGAAGCTTGTTAGAAAGTAAAGTGTATTCATATTCCCTCACGATATGAGGGAATATTTTCTATGAAGGAGAGTAAAATGAATAATTATAAATTAACGATTCAGTACGATGGTGCACGTTTTAAAGGATGGCAACGTCTCGGTAATAACGATAATACGATTCAAGGGAAAATCGAAAGTGTTATATCTGAAATGGTCGGAAAAGAAATTGAAATTATCGGTTGTAGTAGAACAGACGCTGGTGTACATGCTTTGAATCAAGTTGCTAACTTTCAAAGTGATGAGAAGTTAGTGGAACATAAAGTGAAAAAATATTTAAATCAATATTTACCTAACGATATTAGCATTACGGATGTAGAAGAAGTTCAAGATCGCTTCCATGCTCGTTACAATTCTAAAGCAAAAACATATCTTTATAAGATTTGGAATGAAGAGCATACAAATCCATTTATGCGTAAATACAGCATGCATGTGAATAAAAAACTAAATGTGAAAAGCATGAAAGAAGCTGCGAAACATTTAGTTGGTTCACATGACTTTACTGCTTTTTCAAATGCGAAATCAAAGAAAAAGTCTATGGTTCGAGAAGTATACACACTTGATGTGATGGAAGAGGCAGGATTTGTACAAATTAGAGTAAGTGGTAACGGATTCCTTCATAACATGGTACGAAAAATTGTTGGGGCATTAATTGAAGTTGGATTAGGACAATTAGATGCAGAAGCAATTCCACACATTTTAGAGGCGAAACAACGCAATCAAATTAATTGCCTTGCTGAGGCGAGTGGTTTGTATTTGGAGGATGTTGAGTTTTAATAGTCAGTAAAAAAATCGAGCTGTGTAGGCTCGATTTTTTTATGTTTTGGCATTAAGAAGATTTTTCTTTCTTCATACGTATCTTCAAATTCCAAAAAACAGCAAGCATAATAGCTGCAAAGGAGCCGCTAATTGTTGCGAATAGCTTTGCGTAAGGAAAGCTGTTCATATCCATGAGTAACATCATACATACAAGGGTAGGGAAGAAGGCTAAGTATTGTAATAACTTTAATTTGTTATTATTACTCATATATATCATTCCTTTCTAGTATGTTATATGTTTATTGTAGCATATTTTACCAATTTGTATTTCCACTTGGAAGTAGATTGATCCTGCATTAACAGGAAATAAAGGTCCAATTGGTGAGGGTGGGCAAAACCTCCACAGATTAAAGTTTCACTTCATTTCATATGTGTAAATGCAATTTTTTAATTCGATATTGTAAGTTTTGCCTACTTAATCCCAAAAACTTTGCAGCTTGTGAGATATTACCGTGGTACTCTTTCAGAATTTGATTGATGTAGTTCTTTTCCATTGCCTCTATTGTGTGCTTTAACGTTTTAGGTGCATCAGCATCGTTATTAGTTAGGAAAGGTTGCATATTGAATTCTTTTTTTATTCGTTCGCGAAAGCGAGTGGGAAGATGAAACGCTGTAATGATATTTTCTTCTTCAACTAAATTCATTGAACCTTCAATGATATGTTCTAGTTCTCGTACGTTTCCAGGCCAATCATATGCATACAAGAATTCTCTTACATGTGCATCTAAATTCGTCACGCTGAGCCCAAATTGAATGTTGTACTTTTCGATAAAGTGCTGAACAAGAGCTGGAATATCTTCTTTTCGTTCGCGTAAAGGCGGGAGACATAAAGTAACGACGCTTAATCGGTAATATAAGTCTTCCCGTAATCGATTGTGTGTAATAGCTTCAAGAGGGTCCTCATTAATAGTTGCTATAATACGAACATCAATTTCTTTTTCTTGTGTGCCTCCGATTCTTCGTATTGTTTTTTCTTGTATAGCTCGTAGTAATTTCGCTTGAAGAGCTGGACCCAATGAGTTGATCTCATCTAATAATAAAGTGCCTCCGTTTGCCTCTTCAAATAAACCAGCTTTATCGATGGCTCCTGTAAATGCACCTCGGTTCGTACCAAATAATAAGCTTTCCATGAGTGTGTCAGGTATGGCGGCACAATTTTGTGAAATAAATGGTTTTGTGGAACGCTGACTTTCATTATGGATGCTTTGTGCAAATAGTTCTTTACCGGTTCCTGTTTCTCCTACGAGAAGTATGGATGAGGATGTACGAATTACTCTCTTCGCTTCTGTAATGACGGATTGAATAGCACTAGAATCACCGATTATGTGATCAAAGGTAAACTTATTATTTGTTTTTCGAGAAAGGTTCGTTTTCATTGTTTGTTTGGAATGGCTAATCTCTGTTGAAATTTCAATAGCGCCTTTAATTTTTCCGTTTTCTATTATAGGGAAAGTGTTGTTAATCGTAGTAATTTCTTGTCCTTTATTGTTAAAATACGTTTGTTTTATATTTTTGTTTGTTTTTCCTAATTTTAATGCCTCTATAAGAGTACTATTTTTATTTTCTTCAAATGCGAATACTTCTAAAGGACTTTTATATAGCACATCTGAGCGTTCCATTGATTCAATTTCCATCATTTTGCGGTTGTAGATAATCGTTTTACTTTCCTCATTAATAATATGAATCCCGATATCGAGCTCATTGAGTAAAGTTTCATATAGCATATTCATTTCAATGATCTGTTTAAAATTAATTTCTTCTGTACGCATAGATTATCTTCTCCTCATTTCACCCTATGAAGACTGACTTTTTATAATTTTATTAAAATTCTTATAAAATCGCAAAATTTTTTTGCTATTTTCCTTTTAAAACTTCTCAAATGATAGAAAAATTTTGCGGTTATGAAGATTTTTTTTTGAGAAACCTTCATTTTAAATAGGAATTGGAGATTGGTACGCATTTTGCATAAATAATAGTTGAAATCTCTAAAGGAGGGATATGCAACGTTTCAGTAGCGATTAATAAGAAGGAGGAGTTTATAAAGTGAAGATGGTTATAGAAGGCGTGTATAGTCCTTGTTACGGGAAAGTAGAGAAGCTATTTGTTGCGGAAAGTTCATACGTATACGAGTGGGAGAAATTAGCGTTAATTGAAACAATAGATAAACAGAAAGTAGAAATTAAGGTAGGAATCAGTGGGTATATCGAATCATTAGAAGTAGTAGAGGGACAAGCTATCGCTGATAAAAAGTTATTAATAACAGTGAGGGATGATCTTTTAATAACAGGTAGTGATTAATACTATGTATTTTGCTCTTTTCAATAATTATTCTTATTATGAAGATTTTTAAAAACGCTTACATGAAATGGGGGGATTTATATGATGGATCAAAACCAAGGGTTAAAAAGGGAATTAAAAAGCAGGCACATATTTATGATTGCACTTGGGGGAGTTATTGGTACCGGTCTTTTTTTAGGATCTGGGTATACAATTCATGAAGCTGGGCCTGGAGGAGCGATTGTAGCGTATCTTGTTGGAGGATTTGTTATGTATTTAACGATGCTCTGTCTTGGAGAGTTAGCTGTTGCGATGCCTGACGCAGGATCTTATCAAACGTATGCTACAAAGCACATTTCCCCTGCAGCGGGTTATGTAGTTGGATGGATGTCATGGCTAAACTGGTCTGCTACGATAGGTATTGAGCTGATTGCAGTTAGTATTTTAATGAAACGATGGTTTCCTGATGTACCGTCATGGATTTGGTGTGTAGTGTTTGCGGTACTGCTCTTTGCTATCAATGCGTTATCTTCAAAAAGTTTTGCAGAAGTTGAATTTTGGTTTGCAAGTATTAAAGTCATTACAATTATTGCATTTATTATTCTAGGCGGGGCAGCGATGTTTGGTTTTCTAGATATGAAAGGAAACGAACCAGCACCGATGTTCTCCAGCTTTACTGATTATGGTGGGTTGTTTCCAAATGGATTATCAGCTATTTTAATTACGATGATTGCAGTTAATTTCTCTTTCCAAGGCACGGAACTAGTTGGTATTGCGGCTGGAGAGAGTGAAAATCCAGAAAAAACGATCCCGAAGGCAATTAATAATACAGTTTGGCGTATACTGGTGTTCTTTGTGTTATCTATTTTTATTCTTGCAGGACTATTTCCTTGGCAGCAAGCGGGAGTAATAGAAAGTCCATTCGTAGTTGTATTTGATAAAATTGGTATTCCTTATGCGGCTGATATTATAAATTTCGTTATTATTACAGCAGTTCTATCTGTTGCGAATTCAGGGTTATATGCAACTTCTCGTATGCTATGGTCTATGTCTAATCAAGGAATGATTAGTCCGATTTTTGGTAAGTTATCTAAAAATGGTGTTCCTATTTATGCATTGATTGTAAGTACAATTGTAGGTTGTCTCTCATTACTATCAGGTATTTACGCGGAAGATACAGTTTATTTATGGCTACTTTCTATTGCTGGATTTGGGGCGATATTAGTTTGGGCATCTATTGCTCTATCTAACTTATTAGCTAGAAGGGCATATATTAAGCAGGGCGGGGATGTGAAGGACTTGAAATTTAAAACACCGCTATATCCATTCGTACCACTGCTTGCGTTAGTATTAAATATAACAGTAATCGTAGCTATGGCTTTTATCCCAGAGCAAAGAATGGCGTTATATTGTGGAATTCCATTTATGATTGTTTGTTTACTGTTTTATCGTGCGACAAAAAATAAGGGAAGCAAGATAGAACATGTTGAAAAAGTAAATACAACAGAAGCAGAAAGTTTATAAATATATTAGAAACCTATGCTGAAGAAAGAGACTGTAAAATTGTAAACAGTCTCTTTTTTTGTGACAATAAAGCTGGAAACATACTATGTATGCAAAGGGGAATTAGTGATGAATCAAGAAGTTTCACAGCTATTAGAACAGATTGATTTACGAAAAGACGAATTACTAGAGCTTACAAAGACCTTAATTCGTTTTGAAACACCGGCACCGCCGGCGAGAAACACAAATGAGGCACAAGAATTTGTTGCAGATTTTCTAAGAAAACGAAATTTTAGTGTTGATAAATGGGATGTATATCCGAATGACCCGAACGTTGTTGGGGTGAAAAAAGGGATAGAAAGTGACACACATAAAAGTCTTATTATTAACGGACATATGGATGTAGCTGAAGTGTCAGCAGATGAGGCGTGGGAAACCAATCCGTTTGAGCCGTTTATAAAAGATGGTTGGTTAGTTGGACGTGGTGCGGCAGATATGAAAGGTGGACTGGCTGGAGCGCTATTTGCTATTCAGCTTTTACAAGAAGCAGGCATTGAATTACCTGGAGATTTAATCTTTCAATCAGTAATTGGGGAAGAAGTTGGAGAGGCAGGTACACTTCAATGCTGCAAAAGGGGATATGATGCTGATTTTGCAGTCGTAGTGGATACGAGTGATTTACATATGCAAGGACAGGGCGGCGTAATTACTGGATGGATTACTGTGAAAAGCCCTCAAACGTTTCATGATGCAACACGTAGGCAAATGATCCATGCTGGCGGACGTTTATTTGGAGCGAGTGCGATTGAAAAAATGATGAAAATTGTGCAAAGTTTACAAGAATTAGAGCGTCATTGGGCAGTTATGAAAACATATGAAGGCTATCCATCTGGAACAACAACAATTAACCCAGCTGTTATTGAAGGTGGACGGCATGCAGCGTTTATTGCGGATGAGTGCCGGTTATGGATAACGGTGCACTTCTATCCGAATGAAACACATGAACAAATAATAAAAGAAATTGAAGAGTATATTGGGAAAGTAGCAGCTGCCGATCCATGGTTAAGTGAAAATCTACCACAATTTAAGTGGGGAGGAGAATCAATGATTGTGGATCGTGGCGAAATTTTTCCTTCTTTAGAAATAGATAGTGAACATGCAGCAGTAAAAAATCTTAGCTCAGTACACGAAGCAATTCTATCTAAAAATGCAATTTTAGATATGTCTGCAACGGTAACGGATGGTGGTTGGTTTAGTGAATTTCATATTCCAGCTGTTATTTACGGACCAGGTACACTAGAAGAAGCTCATTCAATAAATGAGAAAGTTGAAGTAGAACAGTTAATTGAATTTACAAAAGTAATAACCGCATTTATATATGAATGGTGTCATACAAAAAAATAGATTAGTATGTGGAAATCGTACAGGTATGTATACTTGTACGATTTTTTAGTGAACTATTTCAGAGTTGAACAGAAACAACTGAAATAGTTCTTTGTTTTTCTATGTCTTTCGCTTTAGTTCGATTAATTTCTCTTTCGCTAATTCAACAGCAATTGCATCATCTAAATAGCCAATTGGAAAGAGATAGTCGGGGATAATGTCTGTTGATAAAATGAAATATAATAATGCGCCTCCGAGAACTGCACGTTCCTCGTTTGAAATAGTCTCATTGCAAAATTGTTGATACATATCTGTTAATTGTTCAATAAAAGGGCCAGCGCTATCAATTTGTTCTAATTTACTCGCGAAGCTTTCATGAATCCGTTTTTCACCTTCTGTTGTTTGAGCATAGCGTTCATAGTTTTCAAGTTCTTGTTTTACGCGCGTTGTTGTGTAGTCGAAATCGAATAAGTTAGAGGATTGCAGCGTTTGCTGAATGGTATCAAGAGATGTGTACATATCCGTCTTCTCTTTATTAATGTGAGGAGAATCAGGATACATTTCATCAAATAACAATTGGGGTGGAACTTGCAAACATTCTGCAAATTTTTGTAGATGTTTTTGTTTTGGTGGTTGTTTACCATTCATAATTCTTGAGATTGTTGCGGGATCAATATTTGTATGCATTCCTAATTGGCGCATGGATAAGGCACGCTCTTTTAAAAGTTTTTTTATTAATGTACTAAGCCGCTCATTTGGATTTTCTTTAGGCATAGTGAAGGCACTCCTTTCTTATTGTTGAAAAAATGTTGAGCATTTATTACATGTATATGAAACAGACAGGCACAGTTGCTCAACATTTTCATAATATGCATGGAAAAGTGAGAAAAGGGGTGGCTGTTTATGAGTACTGCAGGTTTATTTTCAATTTTTTTAATCGGAATTGCTTCTAATTTAGATAATGCAGGTGTTGGGATTGCATATGGCATTCGTAAAATTCGAATTTCGTGGTTTAATAATTTTATCATTGCATTTTTTGGATTTTTATTTACTTTATTAGCTGGATTTTTTGGGAACTGGATCGCATTATTTATTTCAGAGTTTACGGCAAATTTGATTGGGGCCATTGTTTTAGGCATAATTGGAGTGTTTATTTTATGTCAGCCTTTCTTGGGGCAAAGAAATATCGTAGACTCTAAAGATGGTAATGTACTTATGGGGATTTTACGTGATCCAGAAAAAGCAGATTTCGATGGATCTAAAACAATTAGTTTTTCTGAAGCAATTGTGTTAGGCGTTGCATTGTCTATTAATAATATCGCAGGTGGATTTGATGCTGGGGTAACAAACTTGAATCTGTGGCTTACGGCATGTATTTCTGGGGTGTTTAGTTTTATTTGTATTAGTGGTTTTGCGTATATAGGAAAACGATTTTTAGCAGCATACTTAGGGAAATGGGCTACTGTTATTGCAGGCGTGCTATTAATTCTTATTGGGATAGATCAGTTATTGTAACATACAATGTTCGAGCATTTCCTCGGAAATACTCGAATGAATTGCATATATCGACATCGAATGTGCAATTACCGAAACGTTACTGTTTATATAAATATGAAAGCACCTACATAGGTGCTTTTTCAACGTATATCTTCAATTAGTTGTTCCGATTCTTCATGCATACTGTACTCACTTAAAACTTGAATACAGAGCCACTTTAATTCTTCGATAGTATGTTCAAGTTCTTCAGGAAGCACGTGATGAATGTCTTCAAGTCCCATTCCGAAATGAATAAGTTCAAGCACTTGATCATCGATGTTCCGATCCATTAATAGTTCAAGTACTTCTAAATTGAATATGTATCGGTGAGCTTCATCGAGTGAAACCACTTTTAACTTCAAGCTTTCTACAATACTCAATATAAAAAGAAGTATTGTTTTTTCAAGAACAGGCTGTTTTTCCATTTGAAATATTAGTTTCATCTTTCACACCTCCACATATAGCGTTAGGTTGTACTATATTATTCAGGAGGGGGGAGCAAATATGCATAATATAGAGAAACTTTCAGTACGGTTTTTGTGAGGGGACGGATAGCTGATAAAGTTGAGTGTTTTATGTAATAAAAAAATCCTGCTAGTATAGCAGGATAGCTCTCAATTAAAAAATGCTCCAACCTTCTTGAGCAGAAAGAAGTTCAAGAATTTTAAAACCAGCGATACTATTTCCGTTTGCATCTAAAGCCGGTCCGAAAATACCAATTCCCATTTCTCCTTTTACACAGCCGAAAATGCCACCAGCTACACCACTTTTTGCTGGAATACCAACACGAATCGCAAATTCACCAGATTCGTTGTACATACCACATGTAACCATAAATGTTTTACAGATTTTTGTAATATGTTTAGGGATAATTTGTTTTTTCTTATATGGATCATATCCATCCATCGCAAAAATTAAGCCGATACGTGCTAAATCGATACAGTTTACTTCAACTGCACATTGACGAGTGTATAGATCCATAAGTTCTTCGATGTCACAATCGATAATTCCGTTTTGTTTCATATAGTAACAAAGTGAACGGTTTAAATAAGCTGTCTCTAATTCTGAATTGGCAACTTTAGAAGAATAATTAATAGTAGGATTATCTGTTATTTCACGTACAAAATGAAGGATACGCTCCATTTTTTCTTCATTATCTTTTCCTGTTAACATGCTTGTAATGGCTAATGCTCCTGCATTAATCATTGGATTAAGTGGCTTAGAAGGACTTGTCGTTTCTAACTTAATAATAGAATTAAATGGATCACCAGTTGGTTCCATTCCAACTTTAGAAAATACGTATTCTTCACCACGATCTAAAAGGGCAAGTGCAAGTGTAATTACTTTTGAAATACTTTGAAGAGTAAATAGTGTTTGTGAGTTGCCAGCATGGATGTATTCTGTTTCTTTATGGAAAATGGCAATCCCTAAATCATCTGGATTTGCATTTCCTAGTTCGGGGATATAAGTAGCAAGCTTTCCTTTTTTCGTATATGGTTTTACTTGTTCTAACAACTGTTGTAAGTTGTTTGTTTCAATGCACTGCATAGTACCAACGCTCCTATTTCGAATTAAATACGTTTACTTTTCCCGATATGCTCGGAAATAAATAATAACATGAAAAAGTGGAATGATAAAACGAAAGTTACATGTTCTATAGTAGGTATTTCGTTTCGAGTATTCTATATTTAAAAAGGAGAATTTTCCTTTTATATAACAGTTTGGAAATAGGAGATTTATCCATAAAAAATTCAAAAATAAAAACTACACATCTATACAACTATATGTTATTATGGTTATGTAAATAGAAAGCGTTTTCTAAGGCGTACTTATAATGATAACGATTTCATAAATTTGATAGGGGGAATTAAAATGTTGCAGTTTCTACAACGTATTGGTAAAGCGTTAATGCTTCCAATCGCCGTACTACCAGCAGCAGGATTATTGCTTCGTTTAGGACAAGAAGACGTATTTAACATTCCTGTTATGGCACAGGCCGGTGCAGCAATTTTTGATAATTTAGCACTTATATTTGCAATTGGTGTTGCAATCGGTTTGTCTATTGATGGTAGTGGAGCAGCTGGACTTGCCGGAGCAATCGGATATCTTGTTTTACAAAATACAACGAATGCTCTAAGTAAGACATATTCAGCAGCAGAGTTAAATGATAAATTAAAAAGTGTTCAAGATTTAGTCGGTTCAGTAGATCCAACTAAATTAGCAGATACAATGACAAAGGTTTCAAAAGCAGCGGCGTTAACGCCGAAAATTAATATGGCCATACTCGGTGGTATTATTGCAGGGGTTGTTGCTGGGTTACTATACAACAAATTCCATAAGATTAAACTACCAGAATGGTTAGGATTCTTTGCAGGAAAACGTTTTGTACCAATCATTACTTCAATCGTAATGCTTCTTTTAGGATTAGTATTCGGTCAGATTTGGCCAACAATTCAAAGTGGTATTGATGCAGTAGCACATGGCATCGTGAACTTAGGTTCAATTGGTGCTGGTTTATTCGGATTATTAAACCGTTTATTAATTCCAATTGGTTTACACCACGTAATGAACACATACTTCTGGTTCGTACTTGGTGACTTTACAAATGCAGCTGGCGATATCGTTCATGGTGATATTGCACGCTTCTTTGCAAAAGATCCATCAGCAGGTATGTTTATGACTGGTTTCTTCCCAATCATGATGTTCGGTTTACCAGCAGCATGTTTTGCAATGATTGCGGCTGCTAAACCAGAAAAACGTAAAATGGTTACAGGTATGTTAGGTGGTCTAGCATTAACTTCATTCTTAACTGGTATTACAGAACCAATTGAGTTCTCATTCATGTTCTTATCACCAGTATTATATGGTATTCATGCTGTATTAACAGGTCTGTCCTTATTCATTACAACAACACTTGGCATTCACGATGGTTTCTCATTTAGTGCCGGGGCAATAGATTACTTCTTAAACTTCGGTATTGCAACAAAACCATTGTTACTAGCAGGAATCGGTTTAATTTACGCAGCAATTTACTTTGTAGTATTCTACTTCTTAATTAAGAAGTTCGACCTAAAAACTCCTGGTCGTGAAGACGAAGAGGAGATAGCTGAAGGTGAAGAAGCTCCAGTTGCAGGTTCAATTGGTGAAACTTACGTAGCAGCTTTAGGTGGAAAAGAAAACTTAACGGTTATTGATAACTGTGCAACACGTTTACGCTTACAAGTGAAAGATGCTGGTCAAGTAAACGAAGCAGCATTAAAACGTGCTGGTGCAAAAGGTGTTATGAAATTAAGTAATACGAGTGTCCAAGTTATCGTAGGTACAAATGTTGAATCTGTTGCCGATGATATGAAAAAACACGTATAAATAATGAGATAAGAGGATATCCGAAAAGATTGATGACATCAATTTTTTAGAGGATATCCTCTTTTTTTGTTAACAATTTAACAGCAATCTTACTTTTGTAAATTTTCTTTTTCTTTTTTATACATATAGGTTGGTAATATGTGCAGTGCGTGATAAAGTAGGGATGACATAGAATTGAGTATCCATAATCTACTAAAAAAATCTTTAGTAGAGGAAGTAAATTATTGTTGAGTAAGGGGAAAAAAGCAATCATGGATCAAGAAAAAAATAATGCGAATGGGAAATCACGTCGGCCGATTGTATACATAAAAAGAACAATCATTCTCGTCTTACTATTTTCACTTGTATATTTCATGTATACAAAAATTGTTGCGCATAATAAGAAAGAAGAAACTTTAAAAGCAGCGGCAGAAATGAAGAAACAAGAAGAGCTGAAAAAGAAAGAAGAAGAAAAAAAGAAGCAAGAAGCACAAAAACAAAAAGAGCAGGAAGAACAAGTGAAGCAAGTACAAGCTTTGGAAAAGCCTGCTGAGGGACCACCTCAAGAAATTAATGAAAACGCTCAATTAGATCAATATTTACAAAACGCAGGATTTAGCGGGACAGCTGTTATTGTGAAGAACGGAAAAGTTCTTTTGAATAAAGGATACGGTATGGCGAACAAAGAGAAACAAGTACCGAATAATTCAGAGACAACTTTTTATATTGGTTCTATTTCAAAGGCGTTTGTAGCGACTGCTATTATGCAATTAAAAGATCAAAATAAATTAAACGTAGAGGATACGGTTGCGAAGTATATTCCAGATTTCCCTCAAGGTAATGGGATTCAGTTAAAACATTTACTAACACATACATCAGGAATTCCAGAGTATGAACAGGGAATAGAAGATATTTCTCATGAAGAATTGATAAAACGAATAGGAAAGCAAAAGCGTATTGGGAGTCCAGGAGAGAAATGGAAGTATTCCGATTCGAACTATTCTATACTGGCCTACATCGCTGAGAAGGTAAGTGGACAACCGTTAGAAGAGTACATTAAACAACATATTTTTGCTACTGCGGGTATGAAACATTCTGGTTTCGGTAAAGCGCTAGAGCAAACAAGGTTTCCGTCGACAGGTTATAAAATAGTAAATAACAATATGACAACACCTAATATTCCAAGTATGTCACAACTATATGGTTGTGGTGATATATATACAAGTGCACATGATTTATATTTATTTAATGAAGCACTCTTCTCTGGAAAGTTGATTTCAAAAGAGAGTTATGATCAAATGTTTACGGCCGTGAAAAAGGATTACGGATTTGGTTGGTATGTAGACCCAGGAAGTTATTCAAACCACGGTGTAATGCCAGGATGGAATTGTTTAAATGGATTTAGTAAAAACGGAAGTGTGTATGTCGTTTTATTATCTAACATTCAAAACAACATTAAATCATTTGGTAAAGTGAATAACGACATTTACACGATGTTGCGAAATATCGAAGTGTAAGAGACTATCCTTTTGGATGGTCTTTTTTTATTGAGGAAGTGTATGTGCAATGAGATAATGAAAAAAATGGAAAAGGGGGAGGGGTATGAGTATACATAAACATCACGCACGTAACGCGAAACGAATTTTTTTTGTATCTGTCATCGTATGGATTATTGTCGCAATTGGACTAGTAATGGAATATAAAAAAGGGGTGCTATTCACTTCGGAGAAAGAAAATCTAAAATTAATAGGTATTGTACTGCCAGCATTTGGATTGTTAATATATAGTTTTATAGAAAAAAGAAGATCAAAAATGCTTAAACAGGAAAATTATAATATAGAGACTTCTGAATTGTTTGAGCAACAAAAATTTGTTGTTCGCAAAGAGGTAGGGATATTTCAAGTAATAACATACTTTGGGTTAGATGGCAGTGCAGTAGGTTTTTTAAAAGAAGAGTATGATTTTGTTATGCAACGTGTATGGCAAGTTGTACTTTCTTTTTTTGTTAAGGGACTACATAAGCAACAATTTTATTTATATAACCACTCGGGAGAAAGATTGTTGCGTGTTCAAAAGAAGATGGGAGTACGCAATTTTTATATTTTTTCCGATGTAGAGGGAAAGAAAATTGGAGAATTGAAACAAGTAATAAGTTTAAAGAAGTGGGAATGGATCTTTTTAGGAGTGGATGGTAAAGAATTTGGTAAAGTGACGGGGGACCTTTCAGCAACAATGCAAAAAATAGACTGGCGAGATGGAACGCATATTGATGTGAAAGAAGATGGTATTCCGTTAGAAGCTGTTAAGTATTTCTCGGCCAGTGGTGGTTCACTAGTTACAGCTTCTATAAGTGAACAGGCAGAATTACCACGAGCGGTTTATTACAGCGTCTCTGCCATAATTACAATTAAAAATTAAAATATATATAAGGATAGATGGGACACCATCTATCTTTTTTTTGTGATTAGAAAAGATTGTTTCTTTGAAAAATGTATGTCTTACCTATCACAAAAAAAGTCTGCTTTGTATACATTAAGATGTATGAATGTAATTTTTATATTAAAAAAAATAATAGGAGGAGAAGTGTATGTGTCTGTTCGGTAAGTATTGGAAAAAGTTATCGAGATTGTTTAATAGGCAATTAGATTATTTTTTAGATAATAAGTTATTGCCGGCTGTGGAACGACTTTTATTTTCACAAAACTTCGCAAGGTTTATTCAAAGAAATTCAAAGAAAGCTACGGAAGAGTTTATTGAATCAAGTCAATTTCAATCTATTATTTGTAACATATTAAAAGAATGTAATACATCACCTTTTAAAGAAATTGCAAAGCAGTATTTGGGTAAAAATGTAGAAATTACTGTAACGGTTGGACAGTTAACGGGTGTGATTGTCGCGGTTGGGGATGATTTCTTAACACTGCAAGAAGGAATAGGAACAGAAGTTTTATTACCATTTATAAGTATTATATCAATTAAAGAAGTGTAAGAAAGGAGACTTATATATGTTATTTACTGATGAATTGCGTAACCATGTTGGTGAGTTAGTGCAAGTTGTGACAGCTGTTGAAATTGTTGCAGGTATTCTGTTATCTGTGACAGACGGGGCAGTAAGCGTTCGTACTTCTCCTTCTTATGGGCCACCGGAAGATGTAGTTGTACGTATTCCTATTATTTCTTATGTTCGCTTGGAAGGGTAAGAGTGATACAAGTATGAGAGTATCAGTTGTTATTCCAGTGCATAATGAAGCGAGTACTTTATCACAAGTTTTAGTAGAAGTAGAGAAATTGAAACCATATGAAATTATCGTAGTAGATAATGGATCGACAGATGGGACGAAAGAAATAGCGTTACAACATCATTGCCATGTCATTTATTATCAATATTCTCTTGGTAATGATGTTGGACGGGCAATTGGAGCAAGAGAAGCGAAAGGTGACATTGTTTTATTTGTAGATGGTGACATCGTTATTGATAATAAAGAGTTGCAACGTTTCATAAAAGGAATTCAGCAAGGCCACCAAATTGTTGTGAATAATTTAACATGGTCCGTATATTTAAAGGTGAGACCGCATTATACGACAGTTGGCAAATTTATGTTGAATCGCTATTTGAATAAAAAAGAGCTTGTTGTTGGATCTTTAATCGCAATTCCACATGCAATGAGTAGGGAAGTTATTCAGAAATTTGGTTGGTGGAATTTAGCAGATCCAGCACTATTTCAAGCGATGGCGATGTCTAGAGGAGTAGATATTGTCGATATGGCTTCGGTCGATGTTATTCATACAAATAAAGTGCGTCCTGTTCATACTGGTACATCACCCGGTTCTCCTTATCCGAAAGCGACTAGTCGTATTATGGGAGATCATTTACGTGCTTTGCAATATGCAATCGAAATATATGGTAAGCGTGGTGGTTTTTCAGAAGGAAATAGGGATAGAGCGTTTATAGGAAAGTATAAACCAGTTGTATTACAAAAGAAAAAAGCGAAATATAGTGCCATTATCCCCGTATCAGAAGAGAAAATGACTATAAGATCTGTTATACAAGAAGTGAAAAAAGCAGGTGTAGATGAAATTATAGTGGTTGCGAATGGAGCTGATATGGAGACAATTAAACAAGCAAAGTTAGAGAATGTTATCGTTATTGAATTCGAGGAAGCGCTCGGACATAATGTGGCCCGAGCGATAGGAGCTATGCATGCCACGGCCGACATTTGTTTATTTGTCGATGGTGATTTTGTTATTCCAGGAAAAAAACTAATTCCATTTTTACATGCGATTGAAGATGGACATGATGTGGCATTAAATGATTTACAGTGCTTATTAGATATGTTTCATCCGGCAGATCCAATTAGCATGGGAAAATATTTTGTGAATTTGGTAGCGAAACGACCAGATTTATGGAATAACTCATTAACGGCAGTACCACATGCTATGCATAAAAAGGTAATAGAGAAAATAGGATACGATTCTCTTATCATTCCGCCACTAGCTCAAATGAAAGCTATTTTGGAGGGATTCTCTATTACAGCGGTAGAGTTTGTAGATGTTATAAAAACAAATCGGGTACGCCCAGAGCAACATGGATTTGTAAATGGACGTATTCCAGCATTTGACCGTATTTTCGGTGATCAGCTTGAGGCAATTGCATATTTATTGCAATCCACAGATGAGCGTGGGAGTTTTACAGATGGAGAGCGGGATAGAAATATAATTCAACAATTGAGAAAGGAAGAAGAGAATACAGATGAATGTTAGTAGTACAGTTGCTATTATCGGATTAGGATATGTTGGCCTTCCTTTGGCAGTTCATTTTGCAGAGAGAGGACATACAGTAATTGGATTAGATAAAGATACTAGAAAAATAGAATCGATTATAAAAGGAGAAAGTTATATTCCAGATGTTTCTTCTAAATTGTTACAAAGTTTATTGACTAAAAAAAAATTAATAGTAAATACACCAGATCAAGGCATTGTTGATTTTCAAAATAGTGATTATGTTATTGTCACTGTTCCGACTCCAATTAATGAAAAAAGAGAACCAGACTTAAGTGCCCTCATTTCAGCTTCTCATTATATACAACAACATCTTCAAAAAGGACAAACCTTCATTTTCGAAAGCTCCACATATCCAGGCACACTTGAGGAAGTTATTATTCCGATTATTTCTCAAGCAGGTCAAAAGGTAGGAGAAGATTTCTATATCGGATATTCCCCTGAGAGAATTGATCCGGCTAATAGTCATTACTCCGTTCAAACGATTCCAAAAGTTATTAGTGGACAAACAGAAACGTGTAAACAAAAAGTACAGGAGTTGTATAGTACTACATTTGATGTAGTTGTTCCAGTTAGTTCTCCGAAAGTAGCGGAAATGTGTAAGTTATTTGAAAATATTCAGCGCCTAGTCAATATTTCATTAGTAAATGAGTTAAACACATTATGTGAAAGTTTAGGAATTGATTTTTATGAGGCGCTTGAAGCTGCATCTACAAAACCGTTTGGATTTACTCCATATTGGCCAGGGCCAGGGATAGGGGGACACTGTATTCCAGTAGACCCTCTATATTTTCAATGGAGAATAAAAAAGAATGGAGCAATCAGTCAATTAATTGAGGCGGCACATGTAATTAATGAAGAAATGCCAGAGAAAATAGTCAGGAAAGTAAAGGGCGTGGTGCAATCACCTGCATCGGTTTTAATTGTAGGGATTGCGTATAAGAAAGATGTAAATGACTTAAGAGAATCACCAGCGTTGCCAATTATTGAATTGTTAATAGAAGAAGGATATGAGATAGAATATCATGATCCATATATTTCTTCTGCAAAATTTGGAGATAAGGTGTATCAATCTGTTTCTTTGGATGAACAAGTCATGAAACAAGCGAGTTGTATTTTAATTTTAACTGATCACTCTAATATCGATTGGAAGCTTTTTAAAGGAATGAAGCGAGTAATAGATACACGTGGAATTGTAAAGAAGGTGAGTGTATGAGTAAGAAATGTTTAATTACAGGTGGAGCAGGATTCATTGGATCGCATCTAGCTGAAGAATTGGTGAAAAGAGGTTATGGGGTCACAATTGTTGATAACTTCTATAAAGGAAAAAATAAATATCATGATGAGTTAATGAAAGAAATTCGGGTTATTCCAATAAGCGTTTTAGATAAAAATTCAATTTATGAATTAGTAAATCAACATGATGTAGTGTTTCATTTAGCAGCAATTTTAGGTGTGAAAACGACAATGGAGAAGAGTATAGAGCTTATTGAAACGAATTTTGATGGAACGAGAAACATTTTACAAGCGGCGCTAAAAGGAAAGAAGAAAGTGGTCTTTGCGTCTACTTCAGAAGTATATGGCAAGGCAAAGCCACCCTTCTCTGAAGAGGGGGATCGATTATACGGGGCGACTTCTAAAATACGTTGGAGTTATGCAATTTGTAAAACGTTAGAAGAAACATTGTGTTTAGGATACGCTTTAGAAGGTTTACCTGTAACGGTTGTTCGTTATTTTAATATTTATGGTCCAAGAGCGAAAGATGGTCCGTATGCAGGGGTAATCCCACGATTTATTAGTGCGGCCCTGCAAGGAGAAGACATTCTCGTATATGGAGATGGAAAGCAGACACGTTGCTTTACGTATGTGAGTGATGCGGTAGAGGCAACGATTCGAGCGATGGATGAGAAGGTAAATGGCGAGATTATTAATATAGGTTCTGAGAACGAAAAGAGTATAAAACAAGTAGCAGAAGTAATTAAAAAGCTAACGAAATCTTCTTCAAAGCTTGTCCAAGTTCCTTTCGAAGAGGTATACCCACATGGCTTTGAAGAAATTCCAAATAGAAGACCAGATGTAACGAAATTAAAAGAACTTGTGCAGTTTGAAGCGACAGTAACGTGGGAACAAGGATTGAAAGAAACTATTAAATGGTTTCGTGAAGAAAACAATGGCTAAGTCGCTATCAATTATTATACCTGTATGTAATGAAGCGGATACGATTTCAGACGTTATTCAATCGGTAAAAGGATTAAATCCAATAGAGATTATTGTAGTAGCAAACGGTTGTAACGATGGTACAGAAGAGGTTGCCAGTCGTTTAGGGTGTAAAGTAATCGAGTATACAGAGCTACTCGGGAACGATGTTGGACGTGCGGTTGGCGCAAAACACGCGATAGGTGATGTACTACTATTTATAGATGGAGATTTTGCTATTCAAACTTCAAAATTACAATTATTCCTGAATCCAATTTTACATGATCAGGCCGACATCGTTTTAAATAATTTGGACGCATTATTTTTAAAGAAACAAAAACCACACTCTATAACAGTATGGCGCCAAATATTAAATGCAATGCTAGAGCGTGAAGAGTTAAAAATCGATTCTTTGTTATCTGTACCTCATGCGTTGACGAAAGAAGTTGTTCAAAGCATTGGATATGAATGTTTTGTGAATCCTATTGTCGCCCATTTACGCTTAGTTCAAAGCAAATGGAGAATTAGCCGCCATTGTGCAATTGACGTTATTACGCCGAATAAATTTCGGCCGACCGAGCATGCAGCGTATGGCACGGGTCTTTCTCAATCTGAAAAACGGATGATAGGTGACCATATAGAAGCTGTAGCGGAGCGAATAGCGGGCAGTGATGAGCGCGGAGGGTATTATGATGGAAATAGGAAAAGAGAGTGTGTTTATCATACTTTAAGTTTCGAAGATTTTTATCAAGGATGGGGCGTCGTATCTAAGTTGTATAAAGGAAAGCAATTATCGGTCATTATTCCTGTACAAGATGAAGAGAAAACAATTGGAAACGTTATAGAAGAGCTTCGCAAAATTGAACCTTTTGAAATTATCGTTGTTGTAAATGGTTCGTCTGATAAAACAGCAACGATTGCAAAAGACAAGGGAGCAACAACAATTGTATATAAAGAAGCACTTGGAAATGATGTAGGGCGTTCACTTGGAACTTATTTTGCAAAAGGAGAAATTGTATTATTTATAGACGGTGACTTTGTTATTCCAGCTAGGGAATTATATCCTTTCGCAAAAGCTATTGCAGATGGAATGGATGTCGCCTTAAATGATCTAAATCATTATTTAGATTTAAGAGTACCGCTTCATCTTGTAACTGCATTTAAATATGCATTAAATTTAGCTTGTGATAGAAAAGATCTAGGAGTAGGCTCTCTTATCGCTGTACCAAATGCGTTTAGTCGTAAGTGTTTGAAAGAAATCGGATATAGATCTTTACTTTCACCTTGTGTAGCCCAAGTGAAAGCTATTCTGTCAGGATTCGAGATCGCGTGTGTTAGTCGTGTAGAGGTCGATAAGATGAACCGTATTCGTCCCAGTGAACATTTTGCAAAAATAGGTCATCCTCCAGCTGTCTTGCGAATTATAGGTGATCATATAGAAGGATTAGAGCAATTAATTGTATTAGAAGGTAGTCGTGGTGGATTCTATGATGGGAATAGAAAAAGAGATGTTTTAGAGTAGTAACAAAAAAAGTGTACAACATATGTACACTTTTTTGTTCTGTTATAAAAACTATAACAGATTAGGAGATAAGAGTATTACAGCTCTACAATGGGTATTGTTTTTATATTACAAAATAGGACTCGTATATAAGGATACCAAAAAAATACAATTAAGGAAAGGGTTAATTATAAAGACTTTTAAGTGAAGTTAACACTATGCATATAGTGGTTTGCTCAACATTTCACAAACATGTCACAACTATTTCGTTCACTTTCGCAAAAAAGTAGTATTCTAAGTGTGTAAGCTGTTATATAAAAAATCTTATTCCTGTACTAATCAAAAATGGAGGAGATTAGGATGACTCAAGTATTAGAAAATGTTAAAAACGCATGGGAAAACTTTAAAGGTGAAAAATGGAAAGCAGAGATTGATGTTCGCGATTTCATTTTAAATAATGTAAACGTTTTCGAAGGAGATGAATCTTTCTTAGCGGGAGCAACTGAAGCAACGAAACAACTTTGGGATCAAGTAATGGATTTAACAACGAAAGAACGTGAAAACGGTGGCGTTCTTGATATGGATACAAAAATTGTTTCTTCTATTACATCACATGACCCAGGATATTTAAATAAAGATATTGAAAAAGTAGTTGGTTTCCAAACTGAAAAACCATTTAAACGTTCTTTACAACCATATGGTGGTATTCGTATGGCGGAACAAGCTTGTGAATCTTATGGATACGAAATGGATAAAGAACTTAGTCGTATTTTCAGAGACTGGAGAAAAACTCATAATCAAGGTGTATTTGATGCATACACACCAGAAATGAAAGCAGCTCGTAGATCAGGTGTAATTACTGGTCTTCCAGATGCATACGGACGTGGACGTATTATCGGTGACTACCGACGCGTAGCACTATATGGTATTGATCATTTAATTGAAGTGAAAAAAGCTGATTTGAATTTAACTGGTGGTGTAATGAGCGAAGAGACAATGCGTTTACGCGAAGAGTTATCTGAGCAAATGCGTGCACTTCAAGAGTTAAAACAAATGGCTGCTTCTCATGGCTTTGATATTTCTAAGCCTGCAACAAACGCGCAAGAAGCATTCCAATGGTTATATTTCGCATATCTTGCAGCTATTAAAGAGCAAAACGGAGCTGCGATGAGTCTTGGACGTACTTCTACATTCTTAGATATTTATATTGAAAGAGATTTAGCAAATGGTACTTTAACAGAAGAAGAAGTACAAGAAATTGTGGATCACTTCATTATGAAATTACGTCTTGTGAAATTTGCAAGAACACCTGATTATAATGAATTATTCTCTGGTGATCCAACTTGGGTAACTGAGTCTATCGGTGGTATGGCATTAGATGGTCGTCCATTAGTAACAAAAAACTCATTCCGTTTCTTGCATACATTAGATAATTTAGGACCAGCTCCAGAACCAAACTTAACAGTTCTTTGGTCTAAACAATTACCACAGAACTTTAAAAACTACTGTGCGAAAATGTCTATTAAAACATCAGCAATTCAATATGAAAATGATGATATTATGCGTGCTGACTACGGTGATGACTACGGAATTGCTTGTTGTGTATCTGCAATGAGAATTGGTAAACAAATGCAGTTCTTCGGTGCACGTGCAAACTTAGCAAAAGCATTACTATATGCGATTAACGGTGGTAAAGATGAAAAATCTAAAGCACAAGTTGGTCCTGAGTACGCACCAATTACTTCTGAAGTATTAGATTATGAAGAAGTTATGCATAAGTTTGATATGACAATGGAATGGTTAGCGGGTCTATATTTAAACACATTAAATGTTATTCACTACATGCACGATAAATATAGCTACGAACGTATTGAAATGGCACTTCATGATACAAATGTTCTTCGTACAATGGCAACAGGTATCGCGGGTCTATCTGTAGTAGCAGACTCTTTAAGTGCAATTAAACACGCAAAAGTAAAACCAATTCGTGATGAAAACGGAATTGCAGTTGACTTTGAAATCGAAGGAGATTTCCCTAAATACGGTAACAATGATGATCGTGTAGATGAAATCGCTGTAAATCTTGTGAAAACATTTATGAATAAACTTCGTAAACATAAAACATACAGAAATTCTGTTCATACAATGTCGATCTTAACAATCACATCTAACGTTGTATACGGTAAGAAAACTGGTAACACTCCAGATGGTCGCCGTACTGGAGAACCATTTGCACCAGGTGCGAACCCAATGCATGGCCGTGATACAAAAGGTGCATTAGCTTCATTATTATCTGTAGCTAAATTACCATATGAAGATGCACAAGATGGTATTTCTAATACATTCTCTATTATTCCAAAAGCACTTGGTAAAGAAGATGATGTACAAGTACGTAACTTAGTATCAATGCTTGATGGTTATGCAGTAAAAGAAGGTCATCACTTAAATATTAACGTATTTAATCGTGAAACATTAATGGATGCAATGGAACATCCTGAAAAATATCCACAATTAACAATTCGCGTATCTGGTTACGCTGTAAACTTTATTAAATTAACTCGTGAACAACAAATCGATGTAATTAACCGTACAATGCATGAAAGTATGTAAGTGAAAAAGTGTCCCTCTGCTTTATATAAATAGCAGGGGGAGGCTGCTTCAATAAAGGAGGAAGTAACATGGTAAAAGGAAGAATTCATTCTGTAGAGTCTTGTGGTACTGTTGATGGCCCAGGAATTCGTTATGTCATATTTACACAAGGGTGTTTATTACGTTGTCAATATTGTCATAATGCTGATACGTGGGAGATTGGTAAAGGAAACGAAATAACAGTTGAAGAAGTAATGCAGGATGTGACATGTTACCTTCCTTTTATTGAAGC
The DNA here is from genome assembly GCF_022663605.1 of Bacillus cereus group sp. BfR-BA-01379. NCBI lineage: Bacteria > Bacillati > Bacillota > Bacilli > Caryophanales > Bacillaceae > Bacillus > Bacillus cereus group sp. BfR-BA-01379. The sequence continues at coordinate 6,642 of NZ_JAKUFT010000027.1, read as the reverse complement.
TTCTGGAGGCGGTATAACAGTTAGTGGTGGTGAACCTTTACTACAGCTAGATTTCTTAATTGAGTTATTTAAGAAATGTAAGGAAGCTGGAATTCATACAACAATTGACTCTTCGGGTGGTTGTTATTCTGAAGAACCAGAATTCCAAAATAAGCTAGATATTTTAATGGATTACACAGATTTAGTTTTATTGGATTTGAAACATATTGATTCAAAGAAACATCGTAAATTAACAGGAAAACCAAATGAACATATTTTACAATTTGCTCGTTATTTATCGGATAAAAATAAACCGATTTGGGTACGACACGTATTAGTTCCTGGTATTACGGATAATGAAGAGGATCTACAAAAATTATCTAGCTTTATTCAAAGTCTGTCTAATGTTCAGAAAGTTGAAGTGCTACCGTACCATAAGCTTGGTGTATATAAATGGGAGGCACTTGGGCATAAGTATCCACTTGCAAATGTAGAACCACCTACTGAAAAAAATGTAGAGCAAGCAAGACATATTTTACAAACAGTCTAATCCAAATATTGGATTAGGCTTTTTGCTTTCTTTACAATAAAACCTAGAGTATGTATATAGAAAAGAGTATACTGAAAATAGAATATCCATATTTTTGTAAGGAATAAGTGGAGAAATTTACATAATTGTAAAGGGAAATCAAAATAGTAAAAAGAATTAAGAAGTAAAAGAGTGAGTATCATGGAATAGAGAACATTTGTAAGTTATTGCGAAAGCTCTTATAGGAAAGTATAATGTAAAGATATGAGCACAGATAGGATTAAGGGGTCAATCTTATATGCTTTGCATATCCACGACAGGTACATAGCTGAAAGAGAAGTATTAGAATCTGTTTATGTAATTTTTAAGGAAAATGTTTTTCCTATTGTCGTATATGCAATATGGAGAAACAATAAGCTAGGAGTGGATTTGTTTGATAAAAAACCCCAAGGTTTTAATATTAACTGCACATTACGGTAACGGTCATGTGCAAGTAGCGAAAACATTAGAACAAACATTTCGCCAAAAAGGAATTGAAGATGTAATTGTATGCGATTTGTTCGGAGAATCCCATCCAGTTATAACCGATATTACAAAATATTTATATTTAAAAAGTTATACAATAGGAAAAGAATTATACCGCTTGTTTTATTACGGCGTAGAAAAAATTTATGATAAAAAAATAGCATCTTGGTATGCGAACTTTGGAAGAAAACGTTTGAAATTACTTTTACAAGCCGAGAAACCGGATATTGTTATTAATACATTTCCGATCATAGCTGTACCAGAGTTAAAAAAGCAAACAGGTATTTCAATTCCTGTGTATAACGTATTAACGGATTTTTGTGTGCACAAAATATGGATTCATCGGGAAGTAGATCGTTATTTTGTAGCAACTGATCACGTGAAAAAAGTTATGGTTGATATCGGTGTGCCTGCGGAGCAAATTGTTGAAACTGGAATTCCGATTCGTAGTAGTTTTGAGCTGAAGATAAATCCAGACATTATATATAATAAATATCAGTTATGTAAGAATAAAAAGATTTTATTAATTGTAGCAGGTGCTCATGGGGTATTAGGAAGTGTAAAAGAACTATGCCAATCATTTATGTCAGTACCTGATTTACAAGTAGTTGTCGTTTGTGGGAAAAATGAAGCGTTAAAACAGGATTTATTAGGGGTACAGGAAAAAAATCCTGATGCATTAAAAGTATTTGGTTATGTTGAAAATATTGATGAGTTATTCCGTGTTACTTCTTGTATGATTACGAAGCCAGGCGGTATTACGTTAAGTGAAGCGGCAGCATTGCAAGTACCTGTCATTTTATATAAGCCTGTCCCAGGACAAGAAAATGAAAATGCGATGTACTTTGAAAGAAAAGGAGCTGCAGTTGTCATTCGTGATGATAGTGAGGTTTTTGCAAAGACAGAGGCATTATTACAAGATGATATGAAGCTTCTTCAAATGAAAGAAGCGATGAAAAGCATTTATCGTCCGGAGCCAGCTGGTCATATTGTGGATACAATTTTGGCAGAAAATCATGCAGAACCGAATCATATACCTATTAAATCACCTGCTCTTGCACAATTATTTACTTAATATGAAACCCTCTTTTATATGTTTAAAGAGGGTTCTTTATTGTTTTATAAGATAAAGTAGTAACTTATCCACATGAAGATTGCGCTTTCATTAAACAGTAAAGTCGAAATATTAACAACTATATCCACATTGTCCACAATTTTTAGAAAAATATCCACAATTCTAACATTTACTATGCGTTACAACATATAAACTTGTGAAGGGTTTGTTGAATTTATTCACAATTCTATAAATTTTGTGGATAACGTTATCCACACAAAAAGGTTCCTTATTTATAAGGAACCTTTTGTCTATTCTATCACGTAGAAAAAATATGTAATGAGAATGAATAATTAGGGGGGAAAACTTCTAATTATTCATTCTCACTTTAAATACTTTTCGAGCGATAACCCGCTGCGCGATCTGCTTTGCGGAATTCTCGTTGGTAGAGAACTTCCTGTGTACTAGATAATGTGTTTTTTGTTTTGTCACGTTTCTTTTTATCCATTACAAATCACCTCGTGTCCTAAAGTCACTATCTATCGTTTCCAAAGACATGGGGTGATATACGTATATGGCAAAATGTTAATGATTAATTATTTTTTTCTGAAAATTTAGATTATGCTTCTTTTAATTGGTGAGCATCTTGGAACGTTGTATCTCGCATTGTAGCAAGTGTATATTGATCTTTTGGAATTTCATATAAGTTATATACTTCTTCATTTGCGTTAATTTCATCATAAACGGCTTTTCTTGTTTCGTTTGCTAGATTAACATATTGTAGTTTTTCGGCAGCTTTAATAGAACGAATATTTATTTTGCGAATACGCATAAAGATTGTTTCAATATCTAATTCATAGAAAAGTTCACTAAAAAATGAATCTTTCGCCAATTTATTATAGCCTTTTCCATGATAGGGTTTGCCAAGCCATGTTCCAAGAAATCCGGCTTTTTCTTGCACATCAAATAAAGTAATTGTTCCGATAGGGTTACCCCATTCATCTAAAATTGTGCGTGAAATTAATTCCCCACGCTCTTCAGCTTCAATCGTTTGTTTCGTTAAAAATAAATATTCCTCATAAGAATAAGCCTTTTGACGCACAAAAGGGAAGACAGCTGGATCCACCATTAACTCGTATAGAACGTGGCTGTCGTGTAAGTCGCGTTTTTTCAACATACTAACTCCTCCTCACACGAGGGTAGCATGACGAAAAAGCACCCCACCCTCGAAATTTTTATATCAATCTTTAAAAAATTTCGGGGTGGGAATCGAACCCACTAGAACCAGTTTCTAACGCTGGTGGCGCACCATTTGCCTTCCCCATTCATCAATTTGAAAATGATAATCACGACACAAATTGATTATGGTTTCATTCAGTTTATAATCGTATAATACTTTATCTAGTCAAAAAAATAAACTAGTTTTTTTTATTTTTTTTGTAAATTATTTTTCCATCAATCATGGTTAGTACAGGCTTGGCTAAATAATGGAAAGGATGATGAGTCCATAACACGAGATCAGCGTCTTTTCCAACCTCAATGCTTCCAATTCTATCCTCTAAACGTAAATTTCGTGCTGGAAATATAGTGATTCCTTCTAGTGCAGTTTTTTCGTCTAATCCTTCTCTTACTGCAACAGCAGCACAAACATTTAAATATTGAATTGGTGTATAAGGGTGATCTGTTGTTATAGAAACTTCCACTCCATTTTTCGATAATATATGGTAAGTATCCCATGTTTTGTTTTTAAGTTCGATTTTAGAACGGCGTGTAAGAGTGGGGCCAACTGAAACCTTCAAATTGTGTTTCGAAAGCTCTTCAACAATAAAGTGTCCTTCTGTACAATGTTCAATACGTAAATCGAGATTGAACTCTGTTGCAAAGCGTAGAGCAGAACTAATATCATCTGCTCGGTGAGCGTGGATACGTACGGGTATCTCGCGGCGTAATGCTTTTAAGATAGGAAGCATTCGAAAATCAGCTTCATGCCCGTAGTGCTGTGCTTCATAGAATGATTCTCGAAGTAATCCCATAATTCCCATACGTGTTATGGATTCTTTTGTTCCATTACTATGGACCTTTTTAGGATTTTCTCCAAAGGCAATCTTTAAGCCGGCAGGTTCTTGAATAATCATATGATCAATACAAGTTCCAGCTGTTTTTATTACACAAGTAGTACCACCAATAATGTTTTGACTTCCTGGCATAACGTGAACAGTTGTGATTCCATTTTGTACAGCATCTTGAAATGCAATATCAAAAGGGTGGATTCCGTCCAAAGAACGGATATGTGGTGTTGAAACTTCAGATGTTTCATTTGCATCATTGCCAGCCCAGCCAGTACCTTCATCATAGAGACCAAGATGAGTATGGACATCAATAAATCCAGGTAAAAGATGAAGAGCACGAGCATCTATAACTGTCATATCTGGAGTAGGTTGAATGGAAGGCTTGACCTTGGCAATTTTTTCTCCTATAACGAGTACATCCCCTTGAAATTTTTGGGATGTAATAGGATAGACAATGGCTTGTTTGAGCAATATTTTCATAGGTACCTCATTTCTGTTACTTTACAAGGTTAATGGAATTTAAGGGAAAGTAACTGAAAGGTTATTTGTGTAATAATGCTCCGGATGCTAGAAAATGAAAGTTTTGAAAGGGGCCCCTGTAAAACTGTGTTTTAGAAGTACTACATTGTATGCGAAAGTATATTTTGTAATGCATGGTCTATTGCTGGAAATGTGTATTGATACCCATGTTCAATGGCTTTACTAGGTAATACATGTTGTCCTTCTAGTACGAGTATACTCATCTCACCTAATAAAGTGTGAAGCATAAATGAAGGGACAGGTAACCAATGAGGTTTTTTCATTATAGTTGCAATGGTTTCTCCAAATTCCTTCATTCTTATAGGTAGGGGAGCTGTAATGTTAAGAGGTCCATCAATTTCTTCTTTGTGTATGATGAAATCAATTAGGCGAACAACATCGTCTATATGAATCCATGATAACCATTGGTTTCCGGATCCAATTGTACCTCCGATATAGAATTGATAAGGGAGTAGCATTTTGGGAAGAGCTCCTCCGTCTGCGCCTAATACAACTCCGAGTCTTGCGTAGATTGTTCGTATTCCGAGAGAACGAGCTTTAGATGCTTCTTGTTCCCATGAATATACTGTATTTGCTAAAAAGTCATTTCCAGGAATCTCATGCTGTTCTGTAAAAGACTCAGTTTCAGACGTTCCATAGTAGCCAATAGCACTTGCGTTAATAAATGTGTTTGGTTTTGTATTTAGTTCTTGCAATTGTTTAATGAGTCCTTTTGTTGTTTGAATTCTACTGTTTAAAATGGAGTCTTTTTGTTTCTTTGTCCATCTACTATTAATAGACTCTCCAGCTAGATTAATAACTACATCAATAGAAGAGAGGGGGAATGTTTGTAAATCTGGTGTCCATTGTACGTATTGAAGGTTAGGGTGGGAAGTTTCAATAGTTTTGTTTCGAGTAAGAATGTAAACATTATATCCTTTTTGAATAAAAAAAGTAGAAAGGTATGTACCGATAAAGCCGGTACCACCAGAAATTGCGATTCTCACAATTATTTCCTCCTCATTATATATATTCTTGAAAAGCAAAAACGTTCCTTGACTATGGTAAAATAATAGAGAGGTGAGAGTATGGCTGTCATTACAAAAATAGAAGTGCAAAAACGATCGAAAGAACGGTTTAACATTTATATTGATAAAGGTCAAGGTGAAGAGTACGGGTTTAGTGTGGATCAAGTAATCTTAATGAAACATGGATTACAAAAGGGTTTAGAAATTGATGAAATAGCGTTAGGAAATATTTTGTACAATGAAGAGGTACAAAAAGCATATTTACAAGCAATCTCCTATTTATCCTATCAAATGAGAACGAAACAAGAAATAGAAGATTATTTACGAAAAAAAGAAGTGGGACAGGCCATCATCTCTGAAGTCGTTTCGAAATTATTACATGACCGATATATTAATGATAAAGAGTACGCTGTTTTATATACGAGAACGCAAAGTAATGTGAATCGAAAAGGTCCCACTGTTATTAAAAGAGAGTTGTTAAATAAAGGTGTTCAGGATCTAATTATTACGCATAGTTTACAAGAATATCCGAAGGAAAAGCAAATTGAGAATGCTTTAATTCTTATAGAAAAGAAGAAAAGGTCTTATCAAAAGCATTCCTTTTTACAAATGAAGCTAAAGTTAGACGAAATGCTCGTTCGTAAAGGATATTCTAGAGATGTGATTCAAATTTGTTTGGAAGAATTGAAAGACGAAAAAGATGACGAACAGCAACAAGAAGCGTTACACTATCATGGGAATAAATATTATGAGAAATATAAGAAGCATGATGGATGGACATTCGAAAATAAGATGAAACAAGCGTTATATCGCAAAGGATTCTCTATTGATGAGATAGAGATATTTTTGCAGATGAAACGCGAAGAGGGATGAGGGGAATAAGATGAATATGCCAAAGCGCTACAGTGAAATGACACCACATGAGCTAAGGGAAGAAAT